>NZ_JBKQXT010000005.1:0-5116 GCF_048545055.1 Gardnerella lacydonensis | reverse complement strand
GTTCCTGTTTTACCAGTTTTTTCGTTGCTCTCGGTACCGTTCTTAGAGTTTTTAGCGGTTACATCACTCTTGTCTTTGACTTTGTCTGCTGGAATAGTGACTTTACCAGTGGCTTTATCAACGGTTACGCCTGTTGGAATGTCTTTACCAGTCCAGTTTCCGTCATTGTCTTTCTTGACAGTGATGGTCTTCGGGTTGGTTTCATTTTCTGGCGTATAAGTGATTACCAGAGTATCAGTACCGTCTGCTGGTGTTACCTCAACAGAACCATCATTTTGAGGCGTGACGGTTGGAGCCTTTGGCTTCACGGTTATGGTTAGAGTTGTGGAGCCGGTGTTTCCTGCCGAGTCTTTTACAGTGAAGGTTATAGTATGTGTGCCAACTTCCTTCGGCTGCATGTTCTTAACAGTAAGATCAAAATCCTTTTCTTTATCAGTATTAGTTGTTTGACTTGACTTTATTCGAGATGAGAGTTCATTAACGTCAAGACCTAAACCTTGCTGCAAAGCTTGTGCATTAGGTACGTCGTCAACCTTCACATCATCTTTAGCAACAATGTGAATCTTCAGATCTTGCCCAACTGCTACAGATGATGACTCGGCAGTAGCAGTGATAGTTGGTTTTTCATTATCCTTAGGCGCAGTAGCTTGTTTTTTATCACTGCTGTCTGAAGTTATTTCAAATCCTGGAGTTGTTGTTTTAGAAGTCTTTTCTTCAAGCTTCTTTACAGTCGTTGTTGCATACACGTCGCCTGCGGGAATTCCATCCTTAACAGTAATATCCGCTTTACCATTGTTAATCGTTGTAGTAGAGCCGATTTCATTGCCATTTTTATCAAACAGTTTAACTGTTGTAGTAACTTTAGCGCCAGTAGGAATGCCGCTTCCAACAGATACTGTTACTTTCTGCCCTTTCTTTCCAGCAAGATCAGTCAGATCAGTGTCGATAACTGGCTTCTTTGGTTTAACATTGATGGTTACATTTGCAAAACTCTTGGACTTATCGGAGTATTCTCCCTTAATCTTTTTTTCATAGGTGAATACGCCAACTGTATCAGTTTTTGGAGCAGGGCCGTTCCACCTTAAGTCCGGCTGCTTTTCAAGCTTGTTGCCGTCTTTAATCTCAACAAGTTTTGTCAATTTCGGTAATTGATCACCAACGGTAACATCAATGGTTTTACCGGTAATAGGATGTTCGTCAGCAAGTGTAGTAACTGTAACTTTAACTTTGCGTGTGGTAACGTTGCCAGAGCCATCCTCGGAAGTAATAGTTACTTCCTTGCCGTTCATTTTTTTAGTAACTTTGATGTCGCCTGATGGAAGCGGTTTCTTTTCACTTCCATCGCCTTGCGTGACTGTAGGATTTTTTGTTAAACCAGAAATACTAAACTTCTCAATATAACCCTTGTCATCGGTGGTAGTGAAGCTTAGTTTATCGTTTTGATAAAGTTTAATGGTCTGATTGTCAGTTATTTCATTGCCATTGTAATAAATTTTTGGCGCTATGCTGTCATCCTTGTGGCGCTGTAAGTTTTTTTCATCAGATTCTGGATCTCGTCCAGAAATCCACGCGTAGGACGAGCTTGTTGTGCTTCCATATGTTGCAGAATCTGCCCAAGTCCAAGCATTATGTATATTAGCGTACTTTTCATCATAAGTTGTAGCTTTTTCGTTAATTGCTGTATCGTTAAGCTTTACTGCGGCATGCATATGGAATGCAAGATTTACTTCTGAAGTTTGAATACCTATTCCATAATTCTTACCATTATATGGGTAATCTAGCCAAGTTGCTTTACCAATAGCGTAATCATTGTGATTCTCATGGAATAGATTGCTCATATCTTTTTCATATTTTGTCTGATTCGGTCCTAAAGTATAAGAGAAGCTTGAAGACTTATTACTACTGCCACCGAAATTTTTTTCATGATCATTTGGGAAGTTTATAGTTGTTGACTGATTGTCTACTTTTTCAAACTTGGCAAAATCGCGCGAAAGAGTAAAGTTCATCTTGCGTTTTATTTTGTCATTTTGTGATGCATCTTTAAGTTTGTAAGCGTCAAAACGTAAGTCGCGAATTGTGTCACTCGCATACGAACCATTGGAATTTAACTTAGCAATTTGGTACGGTACTTGCCATATATACCATTGCCTGTTTGAGAGATTTACCATTGATTGAGCATCATTGTTGAAGAATACGTCGAATACGAGATATTTAGCGCCATCTATTGTTTCGATATGTGCATACATATCTGTTTTTTTAATCAGAGTATTGTACTCATCGCTACCATGCTCGTTGGAATTAAATGTCGTTTTATCTTTATTTTCATCATTAGTAGAGCGATAACGCTGGAACTCAAGAATACTAGGAGTCTTAAGCCATTCTGGATTATTAACAACCACATCAGCTTCACGATCTTTATACACAACGCCTGTGCTATTCGTAAGATTTCTAACTACTCCAGCCTGTGTTGGTGTAGAAAGTGGTGTGCGCGCCGTAACAGCCATGGCAGGCTGGCTGCCTAAGCAGGTTGCTGCTGTCAGTAAAGCAGCCATTGTTGCTAACGGAAGCGTGTGTACTTTGTGTGCAGGACGCTTTCTAGAAGATTTTGATGATGTATGTTTTGAAGGATTAGTGGTAGTCATAACAATCTCCTTAATTTTCCCTAATCTTTAACGAATTTTTAAACAAATAAATAGAACGAATTCTATGACAAATCTCTCCAATGCCAGTAATAAAGCTCTCTATTTAAACGGGTACATTTAAAATTCTATCATTTTTTGTTATTTTTTCATAATATTTTTCAGTTTGAAATTAGTTTAGACTGTAAAATTTCCTACGGGGGGGGGGTGCTCTAAATGAAAATTTCTTGCTAAATGTTATAACAATATAATTTTTAATAAAATTTCTTATTATTTTCGTAATCTGTAATACGTCTTATGGTGTGTTGCAGATATGTGATTGGGTATTTTCTAAACAAATGTTGTAGTTTATTACATCACTATAATTTTGATACTAAATCGTTTAGTGCTTTGTCGAATTCAGACATTCTGTTTTCTTGATTAAAGAATGGGAGACCTATAATCTTGTATCCTCTTCCTAGAATATCGTTAATCTTGTAGTTGTTTTTAATCTGCCCTAAGAATTTTTCTTTCCACTCATCTTCAAATAAAAGTTGACTACCTTTAGGCTCAACATATGCTTGATATGTTTTAACATCCTCATACTCTTTCTCACGAATAAAGAGCAAGAAATCAGGCTATCAAGCCAATCTTAAACCTTTTAACGATAGCTCGCTTCTATTGCTAAAAGGTGCATTTACTTTGCCTACGCATCTGTTTATGTATGGAAATAAAATCCTGTGGATTATCGGATGATTTTTAGTTACAATTATTTTATAGGCTGCAGATCTGCATTCTTTGCTCATAATTTACATCCCGTCAGTTTTATTAGACTCAAAGATGATTTGTACTCCGAGATGAATGAATATTGGGCAGATGATAGTGAATAACAGAGTGAAGATTGAACATGAGAATCGTAACCGCAATTAGGTAAAGATTAAGTTGTAGAGGAGGCGTAAATGAAGCATATCAAGCATTATGCTTTTTTGACTGTGGTAGTTTGTCTTATATCACTTATTTCAGGCTGTAAGAGTCAGAATAGTTTTAGCGATAATAATAGAGAAGTAAAAACAGAAAATCAAAAGTCTGCAAGAAATGAAGGAAATTCAGAAAATAATGAAGATGTTGACTGGAAAGAGGTAAGTAAAAATGGTGTTGATGAAACTTTGCTCATAGAAAACATAGATGAAAAGGTTCTCACGTATGTGGCTAAACAGTTACAAAATCTATGCGATGAGATTGGTGAAAAGGGGCGCAAAGATAAGTTCTATTGGCTGACAGGACAATGGTATAACGATGTAATGTATTCTAAACAATATATTAGTGTCATATTATTAGGTAAAAAGGCAATGAAACCATTGTTCCTAATAATATATAAAAGCAAAGAGGCTGGAATGTATGAATGGGTTTGTAGTAAAGCTTTAGATGAAATATCTGGGTTCGATTTCTCGGGATTAAACAATGGTGCGGGCTGGAGTAATTCTAGAGAATTTTTAAAGGCATTTACCGATAAAATTATTGAACAAAAAAATTAACAACTCTCTGTTTCTAATTGTCTTGGATGTTTACACTCCTACAATATTCCCAATATTAACTTTCATTCTGCAATGAGCATTAAGGCTATTTTGTTGTCGAGTGATTATTAATTTAGTTGTTTATGTTTTGGGGAACAAAATGGTGTAAAAATTGTAAAAAAGTTCCCTACATTATTTGATTTCTCATGGTAGGGGCTTGTTGGTTATTCCAGAAAATAAGGTTCCTGAGTTTAAGAAGTTGCTTGTTGAGTATTATGAGGGTGAAGATTTGCATGTGATTGCTTCGTTTATGAGGGAATATTGTTGTAGGCATTAAACGCGCGCGATGATATTGGTTCTTCTGTTTATGCGAATCTTGCTGTTTAGGAAAGAGTATAGTTTGCTAGTAAATGAAGAAATTAGTGTCGATAGTCTAGACAAATTAATAAAAAAAAATAGAATATTTATTAAGATTATTAAAGTAATCAGATTGAATGTTAGATCTTGTTTACTTAATAGTCTGTTTTATAATCATTTGATACAGAGTCGTGTTAACGAAAAGGAGGCTAGTAGTGTTATGAGGAGTAAAACTATTTTTTGTAAAAACATTTTTCAAAGTTGTCTTGTTATGCTTCTGCTGCTAGGTTCTCTATTTTCTCTTTCTGCATGTGCTGATGATGAGGAGAAGGCGGAGCTTGCGTCGTATCGTTGGGAAACGGTAGCGGTGTCTCGGGAAGAATATCGCCTACCAGACGATTACATGAATAAGGATGAGTTGTATCTCTTTGTGTCACGAGATATTCTTGATTCTCATTATGATTTGTCTAAAGTCACTCTTGGAGATAAGTGTATTAAGTTAGTTGACTCACAGTTTAATTTACCTGGTCCAGGGCTTAAAGCTTTATTTTTAGTTGGTAAATTTGATTTAAAAGACAAGCCAAGCTCTAATGTTCTTAAAGTACCAGGGATTAATAAAATAGGTAA
>NZ_JBKQXT010000004.1:0-160901 GCF_048545055.1 Gardnerella lacydonensis | reverse complement strand
TTGTTTTAACATTGGTTTGCTATTGTTTTTCTTTTCTTCCCAGTGTTGATTCGTTTAGCTTATTGGGTTTTGGGTGTTGAGTGTTGTTGCTTTCGGTTTTGTTTGCTACTAGGGGCTTGCAAAACCGAAAGCATTTTTTGTTTTGTGGTATGTGATTTCTCGCGCTATGCTTTAAGCTCGAAGTCGTAGATTCGCCCGTGTTTGTTCCCAAAATCGCCAAATACGTAAACAATCTCGGGCAAGTGTTCTTGGTTTTGTTTCTATATTTGGTGTTTTGGTAAACAAATGTGGGGAGGTGTTCTTGGTTTTGTAGTCAGATTTGGTGTTTCGGTAAACAAACGCGGGAATAGACTTGCGCTTATGTGAGTGTGGTTGCGTAGTTCGCGCGCTGCGCGTTGAGAGCGAAGTCGTAGATTCGCCCGCGTTTGTTTCTATATTTGCTCAGAAAGGGAACAAATGCGGGAGGATTATTCACCCTAAAATTGCTGCAATTAGAGCAATACAAATTGGACTGGTTACCGTAGAAAACAGGATTCCGTCACGCGCAAAACTCAAACCAACATTGTATCGAGCAGCGTAATTGTACACGTTTTGACCAGTCGGAAGCGCCGCCAGCACAACACACGCGTAAAGAGTGGCACCTTGGAAACCCATAACAAAATAAGCCAATAAAAACGCAACAATTGGCATAATCAAGTTTTTCAGAATAGCAACAGTCGCAATAGCAGCACGATTAGAATCCTTTTGTAGCGGCTTGCTGCCGTAAAGTGACATTCCAAAAGCCATCAAAATCATAGGAACCGCGGAATCGCCAATCATCTTAATCGGGTCATAAAGAAAATTCGGTACAGGGAAATATCCAACTTTTGCGGAAATTGCCGAAATAATAATTCCTCCAAGCGACCCAATTAAAAGCGGCTGCTTAAGCGGCTGCTGAGCAATACGTTTAAGCGAGCACTTTCCAGTAGTTGTAACGTCTAAAACCGTAAGACCAACAGGCGTAAAAACAGCTTGCTGCATAACTAAAATCGGAGCAACAAGCGCAGGATTACCCAAAATGTAAGTTGCAACAGGCAATCCAATGTTGTTTGAGTTTAAGTAAAGCGAGTTAAGCGCGCCGATTGTGCAATCCGCTGCAGGAAGACGGAAAAACAGGCGATTAAGCAGAATAAATGCTACGCCAACAATCATTGCGGAGAAAAACGCAACAAAGATCGAAGAATGAAAAATCTCAAAAATTGGCTCTTTGGCAAGGATTGCAAACATTAAACAAGGACTAGATACAAAGAAGCTTACGCGATTAAGCACCATTTGTGCTTGAGATCCGCCGATGCGAAGACGTGCTGTTACATATCCAGCGGCGATTACGATGCCAATTACGCAAAAGCCTTGCATAGCACTGATTAAACCCATGAAAACGATTTTAGCGCTGATTTTTGGATTGGGGGTAATGCGCAATTGACTTTTATTAGCGCATGTTATTTGACGTTGCAATATGGCATACTAGAAAACGGTGGCGCTGCAAGCCGCCAGAGCATTCGACGGCGTCGATCCCCTCACGTGATTTTCACGCATGATTTTGGGCGAGGCTGGTGTCCGCTGTCGTGCAGCTAGACTTTATTGATAGCCTTAGGGGTGGCTCGCATAAGCGTGTGCATTCTTCAGGCTAAGAGCGCGAAACTATTGCAGAGTTTCGCTAGGAGCATAGTGCCCAGAGTAACACGAGAAGGCTTCACCGTGCCCGAAGCCAATAATGATAAAAATGAAGATAAAAATCTTTCATTCGTAGCAGCAAATTCAAGCGCGAACGAATCTACTAACGCAGCTGACGCGCCAAGAGCAGCAGCTGCATCAACTGTTACATCCCCCGTTACAGCAGGCGTTGTAAATGTGGTTTCAGGTTCGCAAGACGCATCGTCAAGCACGAGACGCAGAAGAGCTGGAAGACGCGTTGTAAGAGTTGCAGGAGCAGCTGGCGAATCGATGAAGCTACACGTACAAGGCGGAAACGATTACGATACGCGCTCTGATGAAACTGAATCTGAAAGTGTTGTTGAGCACCAAACTCCTGCGCGACCGATAACATCGCTACTTTTTCAGGAGCCTGTTTTACCTCATCGTTTGCCTGAAAACAATAGTCGTATGCGTGATTTAGATTACGACGATGATGCAAATGAAAGCGATAGAGAAAACAGTCGAGATGATTTAGAAAAAGACAATAGTCGCAGTTCACGAAAGTTGCGTAAAACGCGTTCTGGCAGGAATGACAGGAAGAATCGCAATGAAGACGAGGATTTAAGTAGAGTACGTAGTCGCAAAAATCGCAATAATCGTGACAATTTTGACGATAACTATGATTCTGAATCTGACGATGATACGCGTGTTATTCGTGTGCGCTCCAGAGTAAATCGTGCAGATCGCACAGATCGATCCAATCGTGCAAATCCTGAAGATTTAAACGAAAATGATAATAGAAGCGATAGCAGAATAAGTAGAAATAATCGAGATTATCTGGATAAGGATAGCTTGGATAAGTCTAACCTTGATAAAGATAATTTTGATAAGCCTAATCTTGACAAAGATAATGGTGACAAATATAGCGAGAATAACAATAATGGTCGCAAGAATCGTGACAATCAGGATAATTACGATGATCAAAATCATAGGAAGTCACGCAAGAATCGCCGACTAAACGCTGCCGAAAGACGCGCAGCTGCAGAAGTCGAGCAAATAGAAGAAGACCTTGAATACGACGACATAGTTTATTCTCCAATCGATGATGTAATCGACGAAAGAATTGAAAATAGTGTTGAGTCAGATAATGATGTAGATTCTGAATCAACCCGCAAGTATGCAAAAACTTCTGATTTAGAAAATAATGATGATGAAGACGGAGAAATGATAACCCGTCGCCGTCGTCGTCGCAGATCGTCTCGCGCAGATAAGGAAGATAGGGCAGATAGGTCCGATAAGTCTGATAGATCAAGCCGTAGAACAACATCCGACCTATCTGCAGATGATTCTCCATACGCTGACGATTATGGCATAAACGAAATAGAAGTTTCTCAAGAAGACCGTGATTTAATTCCAGATCCAGACGAGTTGCGATCCCAAGATGACGAAGAAGTGTACACTCGTCGCCGTCGTCGTCGCAGGTCGAAATCTTCTGACGATTCATCTCAAGGTTCCTCAAGCTCACAAAGTTCGCAAAATTCACAAAGCACACAATCGCGTTTTGCGTCAATAGACTCCGATTCATCTAGTCGAAGATCTAGAAAACAGCAGTATATTGACGAGATTACGGATATTGAAGGTTCTACGCGACTTGAAGCCAAAAAACAGCGTCGTCGTGACAATCGCAGAGAGCGTAATCGTCAAAACTTGCTTATGGAGCAAGACTTTTTGGCAAGGCGTGAAAACGTTGACAGACTTATGGTTGTGCGTGAACGCGATCGTCACACGCAAATTTCTGTAATCGAAGACAATATTCTTGTAGAACACTATGTTTCTGATATTCAAGAAGTTGCAACCGTTGGGAATATTTACCTTGGTCGTGTACAAAACGTGCTGCCAAGCATGGAAGCAGCGTTCGTAGATATTGGTCAAGCCCGAAACGGCGTGCTTTACGCTGGCGAAGTCAACTGGGATACAACCCGATTAGAAGGACAGCCGCGCAGAATGGAGCTTGCGTTTAAGGCAGGAGACCCTGTTTTAGTGCAGGTTACTAAGGACCCTATAGGCCACAAAGGTGCGCGACTAACATCGCAAGTAACCCTTGCTGGTAGGTTCCTAGTGCTTGTGCCGTCTGGAGCGATGACGGGCGTAAGTCGCAAGCTATCCGATCGTGAGCGCAGCCGACTTCGCGCAATCGTAAGCAAAATCGCACCTAAAGACATGGGCATAATCATTAGAACCGCCGCAGATGGTGCTAGTGAAGATGCGATTGAAAAAGACCTTGAGTCGCTTGTAAAACAGTGGGAACGAATCGAAGCGAAGCGAGAAGAGTTCTTGCATGGCAAGCGACCAAAGCTTTTGCAAGGCGAGCCAGATGTGGCGATTCGTGTTGTTCGAGACATATTTAACGATGACTTCCAAAAGATGATTGTGGAAGGCAAGGGCGCGTACGACCGCATTTGCGAATACTTGGAGATGATGGCTCCTGATTTGCGCAGCAAGATTGAGTATTGGGATCCTGCTGAGCATGAAGGCAAAGACGTGTTCGACAAGTGGCAAATCGACAGCCAGCTTAGAAAGGGCATGGAACGCCAAGTTTATCTTCCTGCAGGCGGTTCGATTGTTATTGACCGCACGGAGGCAATGACAACGATTGACGTAAACACAGGTCGTTTTATTGGTCGCGGAAAGTCGCTGGAAGAGACTGTGACTCGCTGCAATTTGGAAGCTTCTGAGGAGATTGCGCGACAGTTGCGACTTCGCGATATTGGCGGCATGGTTATGATCGATTACGTTGACATGGTTATGCCAGCGAATCGCGATCTTGTTTTGCGCCGTCTTGTTGAGTGTCTTGCGCGCGACCGCACAAAGCATCAGGTTGCGGAGGTTACATCTCTTGGTCTTGTTCAAATGACGCGTAAGCGCGTTGGACAGGGTTTGGTCGAGGCGTTTTCGGAGGAGTGCCCGACTTGCAAGGGTCGTGGGTTTATTCTTCACGACGAGCCGACTGTGTCTTCGGAGTATGCGGATCCTTACGCTCTTAAGGGTGGTGATCCGTTTATTAAAACCAATAAGCATGGTCATGGAAGTATTGCGGACCCTATGCCTGTGGTTAAGCAGGAGTCCAGTGCGGATGTTCGCGCCAAATTAGCGCGTATTGCGGCTGCTGCAGCGTCGTCGGCTTTCTTGGAGGAGTCTTTGCGTAAAAGTGACGAAAAAGACGATAACGATAATGAAGACTATAACAATAATGATGTGAATGCTGTATCTGCAGATGACGTTAATAATGGAGACGATGCAGACGATAGTGTTGTTGGCAGTGTTGACAGTGTTGACGAATCTTCGGTTGCTGGCGACTTTTCTGCAGTAGATGCGAGTAGTGAATCTGCAGAAAGCAGTGAAGAATCGCAAGTAGTCGGGAAAATTGAGGAATCTGATGATTCGCAAGAATCTCAAGAATCCACAGAAAGCTCTCAAGAATCTAGTGAAAACTAAAAAATAGACGCAAAGTATACGGCTCGAGTACAATAATGACTATTGCTTATTTCGACTTTATGAATTAAGACTTGACGTTAGTACAGGGGTCGGTGTAATTTTGATAGTCGGTGTCTTGCCGCAGGTTCAACGCTGTGCGTGAGGCAATAGTAAAGCTTTCAATTTAGCTAAGGAACGAATTATGTACGCGATTGTGAAGGCCGGTGGCCATCAAGAGAAGGTTGAGGTTGGAGACGCCATCCTCGTAAACCGTCTCGATGCAAAGAAGGGCGATACCGTGGAATTCCCGGTCGCGCTCGTTGTTGACGGTGCTAAGGTGACCTTAAGCGCTAAGGATCTTGCAAAGATCACAGTTAAGGCAGAAGTTCTTAACGACGAAGCTAAGGGTCCAAAGATTAGCATTATGAAGTATAAGAACAAGACTGGCGTGGCTCGCCGCAAGGGTCATCGTCAGAAGTTGACTCTCGTCAAGATCACGGCCATCGCCTGATTGACGGTGTTATAAACCTGAAAGGACAGCAAGATGGCACATAAGAAGGGTGCGTCTAGCTCGCGCAACGGTCGCGACTCACAGGCGCAATATCTTGGCGTTAAGAAGTTCGGTGGAGAAGCTGTTGTGGCTGGAAACATTATTGTTCGCCAGCGCGGCACCAAGTTCCATGCAGGACAGAACGTTGCTTTGGGTAAGGATCACACGCTGTACGCTTTGGTGGACGGCAATGTGAAGTTCGGCATTCGTCGCGATCGCAAGGTTGTAGACGTAGTTACCGCCTGAGTAACTCATTAATCTTCTAGCCGCACCCAGTTCGGTGCGGCTTTTTTGTTTGTTTGCGCGACGACCTGCCTTTTCGCTTAAAGCGTAGCGCGAAAAGGCAATTCGGAGCGCTGAGCCGTTCAAACATAAAGTCCAGTGGACTTTACGTGCGGCGAAGACGTTCGCGCGCTGTAACGCGCGAACGACACGACCTGCCTGAGTTTTATCCCGCGTTTGTTTCCCGAATCGGACAAAAGGTAAACAAATGTGGGGAAATGTGCCCGCGTTTGTTTCCCAAATGAGCAAACAAGTAAACAAACGCAGGCAAATCTGGCGAGTATTGAGCATCAAGTAAGGTAAAAGTTATGAGCGATTTTGTAGATCGAGTAACGGTACATGTTAAAGGCGGCGACGGCGGCAATGGATCCGCAGGCGTGCGCAGAGAAAAATACAAGCCACTTGCAGGTCCAAATGGCGGCAATGGTGGAAACGGTGGAAGCGTTATATTCGTAGCCGATCGCAACGCGAACAGCCTACTCGACTACCGATTCATGCCACATCGCGTAGCGCAGAGTGGCACAATGGGTCTAGGTGATACAAAGGACGGCTCCAAAGGAGAAGACCTTATGTTGCCAGTGCCAGTCGGAACCGTAGTTTTTGAGGCGAAGGGCGCTGCAGGAGCGCAGAAAAAACCAGGCAACGTTTTGGCGGATTTGCAACACGTAGGCGACACATTCGTAGTCGCAGCAGGAGGCGCAGGTGGACTTGGAAACGCTGCTCTTGCCAATAAAACTCGCCGCGCTCCAGGTTTTGCACTACTAGGCGAACCTGGTGAAGAAAGAGACGTAATCCTAGAACTAAAGTCGATAGCAGACGTGGCGCTAGTGGGCTTCCCATCTGCAGGAAAGTCAAGTCTTGTAGCATCAATTAGCGCTGCAAAACCAAAAATCGCGGACTATCCATTTACAACACTTGTGCCAAACCTTGGTGTAGTCAGCTTTGGTGAATATCGCTACACAATCGCAGACGTGCCAGGATTAATCCCAGGAGCTTCCGAAGGAAAAGGGCTTGGTCTAGAATTTTTGCGCCACATTGAGCGCACGGAAATAATCGCCCACGTAATCGACTGTGCAACGCTTGAACCAAATCGCGACCCAATCAGCGATTATAAGGCTTTGGAACATGAGCTTTCACAATACGCAGACAAGCTGGATTTGCCGCTGGGAGCGATTCCAATTCCAGAGCGTCCGCGAATTATTGTGCTAAACAAGATTGATGTGCCAGAAGCAAAAGAGCTGGCAGAATTTGTGCGAAGCGACTTCGAAAAAATGGGCTTTCCAGTTTTTGAGATTTCTACTGCATCTCACGAAGGCTTGAAAGAGCTTGGTTTTGCGCTTGGAAAAATGGTGGCTAGTATGCGAGAAAAGCTTTCTGAGCAAGAGGCAGCGCGTGAAGAAGAGCGCGTTGTTATTCAGCCGCTTGAACAGCCAGCATTGAGACGACGCAGAGATGATGGTCGCGGAAGTGCTAGCGACTTTACAATCGAGCGCGAAGAAGACAAAAATGGCGACTTCTGGTTTACCGTTACGGGCGCTAAGCCAGAGCGTTGGGTTGTGCAAACAAACTTCGACAACGACGAGGCAGTTGGCTATTTGGCGGATCGCTTAGCAAAACTTGGTGTAGAAGACGAGTTGCGTAAGAAGGGTGCGCGTCCAGGAGACGAGATTAGGATTGGTCGCGGAAACCGCATGGTTTGCTTCGACTGGGATCCAAGCATTGCAGCAGGTGCGGAAGGCTTGGACGGTGCTAGCCTGGGTGCGCGTGGAAAAGACTTGCGACTTGAGGCAAATGACCCTAGAGGTGCAAGACGCACAAACGCTGAGCGCAGACGCGATTATCACATGATGATGGATGCAAAGAGCGCTGTGCGAGATGCGATGATGGCGGAGCGAAAGCAAGGGCATTGGGCAGATCCATCGGTAGATGACGACAAACACGATGAGCAGAGTTTATTTGGACGTGGTGAGTAAATGATTAATAAGGCAGTTGAGCCTACCGAAGATGAGATTCGACGTTCAATTAGCAATGCGCACACAATAGTCGTAAAAGTTGGTTCTAGCTCGCTTACAGACTTATCTGGTCATTTAGACGTGCAAAAATTACGTGCTCTTGTTACGGCTATTAGCCATGCTCAAATGTCTGGAACTAACGTAGTTTTAGTGTCTTCTGGTGCTATCGCAGCGGGATTTGGACTACTTGGTTTTAATGAACGTCCTAAAGATGTGCCAACTCAGCAAGCAACAGCATCAGTTGGACAAGGCTTGCTAATGTACCAATATGAGTCAGCGTTTGCGGAATTCGGCATAAGAGTAGGGCAAATGTTGCTAACGGCAGACGTTACTATAAGTCCTTCGCGCTACCGCAATGCTCAACGCACAATGCTTAGGCTGCTAGAATTAGGAGTTGTGCCAATCGTAAACGAAAACGATGCTCTGTCTAGCAACGAAATACGTTTTGGAGATAACGATCGGCTTGCGGCGCTTGTTGCGAATATTGTGCGAGCAGATGCGCTGGTGCTTTTAACAGATGTTGACGCGCTTTACACGGCTCCGCCTAGCGAGCCAGATGCTAAGCGGATTAGTTTTGTTCCAGATGTTACGCGCGCGTTAGACGATGTTAAAGTTGGCTCCAGTATTTCGGGTGTAGGCACAGGCGGAATGATAACCAAGATGGATGCGGCGCACGTTGCTGCTGTTTCTGGAATCCCAACGCTTTTGACATGTGCTAGTAATGCGGAGGGTGCGCTATCTGGCGATGCAGTTGGAACCGTGTTTGCGCCACTAAATTCGCGTGCATCTTCCAGAAGACTTTGGATTGGTTTTGCGTCTAATCCGCATGGCTCGATTATTGTAGATGCTGGTGCTGCTGCAGCAGTTCGAGGAGGACGAGCAAGCTTGTTGGCTGCTGGAATCGTAGGGGTTGCTGGCGACTTTTCTGCAAGCGATCCAGTGTGGATTGACGATGAGCATGGCAACCACTTGGCCAAAGGATTAGTTGCATTCGATTCAGATGAGATACCGCAGGTAATGGGGCTTACAACGGATGATTTAGAGGCGACTTTGGGGCGGCAATACGCGCATCCTGTGGTGCATCGCGACAATCTTGTGCTTTTATAATCTTTTATTTGCTAATCGATTTGCATGTGCGCTTAAAATTACGCCAAGCTAGGTAGAGATTCGAGATTTTTCGCACTGAATGAGATGTATCGCTCGCGCGTTACAGCGCGCTCACGTCTTCGCTTGCGTTGAAAGCACACTGTGCTTTCAACTTTGAGCAAGCTCAGCGAATCGAAGTGCATTCGCGCGCTACGCTTTAAGCGCTCATGCAAGTCGATTCGCAGTCCTCCGATGGTGATTCATCGAATGAAGAAGAAAAATCGAGAATCTCAGGTGATTGAGCAATACGCAATTGTTCAAGCATGCAAGAGGGCTGGGTGATTCTTGGTCGAACAGTATAAGAGCGGCAGCCGATACCAAATAATCCAATGGCTCACGCCTACAAACAAACTTCAACCAAAAAATAAAATCAAAGACAAATCGGAACAACCGCAACAACAGACTACACGCAAGAGGCAGAGCGTTGTGAGACAAGAAACACCCAGCCCTCATACAACACCAAACAAGGAAATGCCTCGATTCCCGCGTTTGTTTCCCAAATCGGCTAGTACGTAAACAAATGTGGGCAAAAAGAAACAAAATCAAGAAATAACGTGTAATGGCTAAACTGTAAGTATGGCAGAAAATATCGCAGCAAATATGGCAGAAAATGCATCGCAAATCGCAGCAGACGCATCAAACTCTCAATGGCGCTCTATGAGCAATCGCATTAACAAAGTGGCACCGAGTGCAACGCTTGCTGTAGATGGCAAAGCAAAAGCAATGAAAGCCGCAGGAATCGACGTTATTAGCTTCGGCGCAGGCGAACCTGATTTTCCAACGCCGCTCTACATTGTTGAAGCCGCAGCCGCCGCATGCAAAGACCCAAAAAACTACAAGTACACGGCTACGGCTGGTCTTCCAGAGTTGCGCGAGGCGATTGCGCGCAAAGTCAAGCGCGATTCTGGCTACGATGTTTCCCCAAATCAAGTTGTTGTAACGAATGGCGGCAAACAAGCTGTTTACGAAGCATGCCAGATTTTGCTAAACGATGGCGATGAAGTTATAATCCCAGCGCCATATTGGACAAGCTACCCAGAGGCAGTAAAACTTGCAGGTGGCGTGCCTGTGCCTGTTATGTCTGGCGCGGATCGCGGTTTTGAGCCAGATATTGAGGCGATTGAGGCTGCTCGCACCCCACGCACGCGTGCGATTATTGTAACTTCGCCTTCTAATCCAACAGGCGCTATTTGGAGCGCGCAAACGATTCGCGCGATTGGCGAATGGGCTGTAAAACACCATATTTGGGTGCTTTCCGACGAAATCTACGAACACTTGCATTACGACGGCGTAAAAACGTCGTATATTGGCGTAGAAGTGCCAGAAGTTCGCGACCAGCTGCTTGTTTTGAACGGTGTTGCTAAAACGTATGCAATGCCAGGTTGGCGTGTTGGCTGGATGGTTGCGCCGCTTGAGGTCGCAAAAGCTGCAATTAAGCTTCAAAGCCACATGACGTCTAACGTTTCCAATATTTCACAGCGTGCAGCTCTTGCAGCAGTCGGCGGACCATTAGATGAAGTTGCAAAAATGCGTGATTCTTTCGACGCTCGTCGCAAGGCGATTGTGCAGGCGTTAAACAGCATGCAAGGCGTGACTTGTCCTCTTTCGCACGGCGCTTTCTACGCGTTTGCGAACGTTGAGGCACTGCTTGATCGCCCGATGGGCAAGGATTCTAAGATTCCAGGCACGTCGTCTGTGCTCGCGCAAATGCTACTTGATGAAGCGCATGTTGCCGCTGTTCCTGGCGAGGCCTTTGGTGCGCCTGGTTACTTGCGATTCTCGTGTGCTTTAGCAGACAGTCAGCTTGCTGAGGGCATGAGGCGTATGAAGCAGTGGATTGAAAGAGGAAGCGCGTTTTAAAGTCGCCAGCGCGTTGTTCACGCACGCAAAAGTCGCCAGCAACCGCGCGTTTAGCGACACTCGCTAATCATAATAAAACCCTTAAATCTTGCCCTTCCGCTAACATATCTACTTGGCGGTTTTGCCAAGTCAATCTTTTTAAGGTATGATTAGCAAGTTCACCTAGGGATGTGGCGCAATTGGTAGCGCAACGGTCTCCAAAACCGTAGGTTGTGGGTTCGAGTCCCGCCGTCCCTGCCAGTTTTATTGTTAACAATTTTCAAACGAAGGATTCAAGCATGGCCAAGGCAAAAGAGAAGAAGCCGAATTTGTTCATGCGTATTGGCATGTTCATTAAGCAAACTATTGATGAGACTCGCAAAGTCGTTGCTCCTCACGGCAAGGAATTGTTTGCTTGGTCAGCTTCCGTGTTTATTTTTGTTATTTTCTTGATGGTTTTCGTCACTGTTATGGACTTCGGTTTGGGTAAGTCTGTTATGTGGCTGTTTGGCTGATTTCAACGAATTTTGAGGGTGTGCGAATATGACTGACGAGTTGAATCTCGAAAATGTTGATTCTGTGAATGATCTTGCGGATTTTGACGCAGCTGGTATTTCGGCTGATGCTGCAAATGTTGAGAACGCAGATGCTGCAGATACTGTTGTCGTAGAAGATGCTTCTGAAAATAGTGAAAACGTAGCTGGTGAGACCGAGTCTCCTGCTGAGCCTGCTGAAACGGTTGCTGGCGATTCTTCCGCTGCGCAAGAAGTTGATGCTACAGATGCTGGTGCTGCCGCTGTTGCGGAATTCTCTAAGACTTTGCGCACTCTTGAAGGCAAGTGGTACGTTCTTCACACCTACTCTGGCTACGAGAAGCGCGTTAAAACTAACGTTGAATCTCGTGTACAAAGCTTTGGTTTGGAAGACAAGATTTTCCAGATTGAAGTGCCAATGGAAGAGGTTGAAAAGCACACTGACAAGGGTAAGAAGGTTATTACTCGTGTTCGCGTTCCAGGTTATGTGCTTATTCGTATGTGGCCAGATGAGAATGCTCGTCGTATTGTGCGCGAAACTGAAGGCGTTACTGGTTTTGTTGGCCCATCTAAGGAGCCTGCTCCTCTTAGCCGTAAGGAAGTTATCGATATGATGGCTCCTATGATTGCGTCTGAGGCTTTGAAGAAGGCTGGAGATAAGCCTGCTGCGGCTCGTAAGCGTACCGTTGAGGTGGCTTACAAGGTTGGCGATCAGGTTACAGTTACCGATGGTCCATTTGCGACTATGGCTGCCGTGGTATCGGATGTGGATCCTACAACGCAGAAGCTTACGGTTCTTGTTTCTATCTTTGGTCGCGAAACTCCTGTGGAGCTTGGATTTAACCAGGTAGAGCCTATTGTTTGATTTTTAATGCGCGTTTTGTGATTGTTGCGCGTATCTGATTTTATCAGTGCATAAGTCGGGGTGTGGTGTTTGCTGCATCCCGACTTTTGTTTTGTTTTTTTTTGGGGGGGGGGGGAAGAATAATCCGTAATTTTGTAATGTAATTTTTTATAATGTAATCAAAAACCCCGAGTTATTAACCCGGGGTTATGAAAGAGAAGAGAAGAAGAGAGGTTCAGTTATTGGTTCTTGCAAATCATTTGTTATGCTGATTTGCTTTTTCCTTGATGTCTATATAATAGGCATCCTTTACTTAAGACAAAGATGTTATTGCCTGTGAATTACCTGAAAATCTTGTAAAAAATCCCTACGTTTCGCCATTTTTGGGTATATTCTTTTATTTTTCTGTAGTTCGAGTGCAGTCTTAATAATTTCGCGTTAAATTCTTTGAATTTTGTTAAATCTTTTGTTGATACTGTTCTCTGATGTGCCGTATGCTTGAATCATGTCAGAAATTGCAGAATCTACGAATAGCGATGAGTTTAAAGTTTTACCCACTTCTGAATCGGCTAATTCTTCTGAATCGGCTAATTTGCCGATGTCTATTTCTGCACGATTAGGTAAATTGCAATTCCATCTTTCTGGCAAATTTCGTGTTTTGCAGTTTGCAGATGTTCAGGATGCTCCAAAAATTAGCAAAGATACAATTAGGCTTATAGAATCCGCTTGTGATGCTGTTAAGCCAGATATTGTGATTTTTACGGGTAATCAAATTGCTGGATATGTTAAAGATTTTGCAGATACATTTGTACGCAGACGCTGGTCTTCGGAGGCTTTCGACTCTTCCTCAGGACGATTTTCTGATAATTACTCGCATAAGGATGAGTCGTATGCAGAAAAACTAGATGCAACGCGAAAAAAAGTTATTGAGCACATTAAGCGTATGGTGAAGCCTTTGGAAGATCGTTCAATTCCATGGGCGCTGACTTACGGAAACCATGATTTTCAATGTGGGTTAAGCAATGAAGAATTGGATTCTTTGTATCAAGAGTTTAAGGGTTGCATGAACCGTTCTTCGCAAAACAAGTCGAATAATTATGATTCCTCTAGTTGCAATGTTGCAGCTTTGCAATCTACTAAATGCATATTGCCAAATCAAATTATTTTTCCTTGTGAAGCTGGTACGTTTGCGCTTCCAGTTATGGATGTGAATCAGGAAAATGTTGTATTTTCATTAGTTTTGGTTAATTCTGGAGACTATGAGAAGAGTGGAGGTTATGGGAAACCTTCGGATAAAGCACTTGATTTTTTGAGAAATTTGCCAAAGTTATCGCCTCCAAAATTCTGTGTTTTCCAGCATTTTCCTCTTCCTCAATACTATGGTTTAATGCGTGAAGTTTCTAAAGATTATGCGTCTCAGGAACACGCTATCGAAGGATACAGGCGTTTTGCTGGAAAATATTACGCGTTAGACGATAATCGCGTTTTGCCAGATGGGTATCTTGGAGAAGGTGTGAGTTGCCCAGATAAAGACAGTGGAGAATATGATATTTTGCAAAAGATTGGCACTTTCGCTTTCTGCGCAGGGCATGATCACAGAAACGCGTTTGCCGGACGTTGTAAAGATTCGGATATGCTACTTATGTCTACTGCAACGTGTGGTTTTGGATCTTATGGGCCAGCTGCATCTAAATGTGGTGCAAGACTTATCGAATTTGACATACGTCACCCATATGAGCCTAGAACGCAAATGCTTGAATTTGGTGATTTAGTTGGAAAACCTTCGTCTAAAAAGGCGTATACTTATGGGCTAAATGCGGATTGCGATCATGATTTGCCAGAAGTAGATTTATTGCAAAAACCTTCGCTTTTTGCAAGGCTATTGAGAAGATGGCGGTCTCGCGCAGCAAAGTAGCTTGGTTAATGCTCGAATTGGTATGTGTTATTGGCACGCATGTCGGTATTATAGTGATTAGTTTTAGTTGCAAACGAAAGAGGTAAATGTGTCTGCGCATAATACGGCTGAACAGAACGAAAGTGGCATTGACGCTGCAGACGTTTTGCATGTAGAAGGTGGCAAGCCGCTTAACGGAGCTATTAAAGTTCGTGGTGCAAAAAACTTTGTTAGTAAAGCAATGGTTGCAGCTTTGCTTGCTCCTGGGAAATCCGTGTTAAAGAATGTTCCAGAAATCAGAGATGTTCACGTTGTTTCTGATTTGCTGCGTTTGCATGGAGTAAACGTAGATGTCGATGGTGCTGCAGGCGTTGTTAGCATTGACGCAAGCAAGGTTCAGCTTGCTGATGTTGCAGACGTAGATACATTATCTGGATCTTCGAGAATACCTATTCTCTTCTCTGGTCCGCTTCTTCACAGACTTGGTGAGGCTTTTATCCCAGCTTTAGGTGGGTGCAATATTGGAGGGCGTCCAATAGATTTCCATCTTGAAACTTTGCGTAAACTTGGTGCGAATGTAGATAAAGATCATGAGGATGGTATTCATATTACTGCTCCTAACGGCTTGCATGGCACTAAAATTCATCTACCTTATCCATCGGTTGGTGCCACTGAGCAAACTCTTCTTGCAGCCGTTCTTGCAGAAGGTAAAACAGAGCTTTCGGGTGCTGCAATTGAGCCAGAAATTATGGATTTGGTGGCTGTTTTGCAGAAAATGGGCGCAATCATTTCTGTTGACGTTGATCGAACATTTAGGATTGAGGGCGTTGATAAGCTTCAAGGCTACAATCATACGGCTTTAACAGATAGGATTGAGGCAGCATCTTGGGCTTCTGCGGCGCTCGCAACTCATGGTGACGTGTTTATTAAAGGGGCCACTCAGCCAGAGATGATGACCTTCTTAAACGTGTTCCGTAAAGTTGGTGGTCAGTTTGACGTTACTGATAACGGTATTCGCTTCTGGCATCCGGGTGGTGATTTGCATCCTGTTGCTATTGAAACCGATGTTCATCCTGGTTTTATGACTGATTGGCAGCAGCCTCTTGTTGTTGCTTTAACTCAAGCTAAAGGTTTGAGTATTGTTCACGAAACTGTTTATGAAAATCGTTTTGGCTTTACAAAACCACTTGTTCAAATGGGCGCTATGATTCAGTTGTATCGCGAGTGCTTAGGTTCTCTTCCTTGCCGATTCCAGCAGCGAAATTACAAGCATTCTGCTGTGATTTTTGGTCCGACGCCTCTTACTGGTCAAGATATTGATGTTCCTGATTTGCGAGGTGGTTTTAGTCATCTTATTGCTGCTCTTGCAGCTAAGGGTCCATCTAATGTTAAGGGTATTTCGCTTATTGACCGTGGTTATGCAGATTTCCGCGGTAAGTTGACTGCTCTTGGCGCGGATATTGATTGAGCAATGTGAGCAATGTGGATAACTTTTCCCTTATTTTTCTAGGGTTTTGATGGCTTTGGTACACATTGTTCTATAAGTATTTTCAATACGCAAATTAGTCTATAAAGTTTGCAGCACAGGATTATTGTCATTTTGATTTTATGAAAGTGCGGCAAATATGGTTTGTGTGGGTGGAAGATATCAGATTCTCGGAAAACTTGGATCTGGAGGAACATCTACTGTTTATCTTGCGGTAGATAATGTTCTTCATAAGCAGTGGGCTGTAAAAGAAACTGCTACTGATTCTGATGACGATAAAAAAGCCTTGATTTTGCAATCTTTGCGTGCAGAAGTTGAGGTTTTAAATCATTGCAATCATCCTTCTATACCTAGAATTGTTGATTTTTTTGAGGAGAATGGCAGAGCATACGCTGTTCGCGACTATGTTGACGGATTTTCTTTAAAATCAATGATTTTACAAGAAGGTGTTATTAGTCCTGCCGAAGTGTGTAATTTAGGTATACGATTGTGTGGCTTATTGCAATATCTTCATTCACTTAATCCTTCTATTGTTTATTGTGATTTAAAACCATCTAACATTATGCTTGGTGCGGATTCAAAAGTTTATTTAATTGACTTTGGATCTGCGTTAGAAATTAAAAATAAAGATGGTGTGTTGGTGCAACCAAGCAGATTTAAACAAGATGCGCGTTTTGCTACTCGTGGATTTGCTGCTCCAGAACTTTTTAAGCCTGAATCTAAAATAGGCGTTTTTACTGATGTGTATTCTCTTGGTGCTACATTGTGGTTTGCTCTTACGGGTAAATGTTTTTCTGATAATAAGACTATAGACTCAGAAAACTCAGGGCATTATGATGCTACAAAGCACTTTACTAACTTCGACTTAGCTGATGGTGGTTTTGCTAACGATCTTCAAGCTGTTTTAATGCGCGCTATGTTAGAAAATCCTTTGGAGCGTTATGCGGATTGTAAAGAATTTGCTCAGTCGTTAGAGGATTGTTTAGAAAATTATTTAGGAGACAATTTAGATTCTGGCGTAGAGGGTATAGAAAATATCAGGTCGCGTGTAAATCATTATAAGAATAATCGTCATGATAAATGTAAGAGTAGTCGTAGGAGTATGCGTAAAAATACTCATAAAAAGAGTGGTAGGAATAGTTATCGAAATATTGTAATCAAAATTATTTGCTGCATACTTATGGTTGTTGTTGGCTGCTTTTTGATAGGAACATCATTGCATTCTTTAACATCAAATAGTCAAATAAGTAGTCGAAAAAATGATTATGCGCGACTGACTCGTGACAATGATGAAAAAAGAAACAAGAATGCTATAGAGAAAATAAGTGATGTTGAAAAATATAAAAACTACATGAGAACAGCGGCAAAATCAGTGGATTCTAAGCAGGTGATTCAAAATGTTAATCAAGCTATGCGATTGCAAATAAAACTTTTTAATGCCAATATTCAGCCGCTTTCCATTCAACCAATACTCAGACTTTTAGTGCATCAAATTGAAGATTTTCGGTGGACTCTTGATGAAAGAGAAGATTTTACAGCGTTGATCAATGAGTATAAAAACACGCTTAAAAAATCTGAAGATTGGTATGAACTGTGCTTATCTGTGGGTAAAGCATATTGGTATTATAGCGTTGAAAATGGGGAAGAAGTTAGTGATTCAAATAGAAAAACTCGCATAACAGCAGCATCTGAATGGTTTAAAGAAGCGTTAAAAGGTGTTAAATCAAAAGACTATGAGTTGGCATCAATGTATTATTTGATTGGAAGTGAGTATTTAAGCTTTGCATCTTATGCGGAAGGAAAATCCAAGCCGCAAAATGTTGATTATATTACGAAGTTGCATAATTTTATTGAAAATGCTAAGAAAAATCAGAACGAGATTGTAAAAATAGATGCGTGTGAACTTGTTTTTAATTCGCTAAAATCGTGGACTGGTTTATTTAAGTCTTATGCTGTTAGTCAAGATAGTATTGAAAATATTTTTGACGACGCGTTATATTTAGCGCGATCTATAAAGTCGCAAAATAAAAACGTTGACAATAGAGTTAAGCAGATAATGAGCCAAGCAGATCTGTTAATTGATTCAATTGAAAATATATTTGATTAGGTTATACGCAATTGCTCATAAGTGTAAGAGGGCTGGGTGATTCTTGGTCGAACAATATAAGAGCGGCGCCGATACCAAATAATCCAATGAGTCACCACTACAAACAAACCTCAACCAAAAAACAAAATCAAAACCAAATCGGAACAACCGCAACAACAACCAACACACAAAAGGCAGAGCGTTGTGAGACAAGAATTAGCCAGCCCTCGCGCAACACCAAGTAAGGCGAATCGCTCGCGCGGATTAGCCGCGCTCACGTCTTCGCTTGCGTTGAAAGCACACTGTGCTTTCAACCTTAAGCAAGCTCAGCGCTCCGAATTGCCTTTTCGCGCTACGCTTTAAGCGAAAAGGCAGGTCGTCGCGCCCGCGCAACGCTAAATAGGAAAATCACGCAACAGTGAGTAAGAAAAGAAAAAGCCCACTGCGGTGGAATGAATGCAGTGGGCTTAGTGGAGCTAATGGTAATCGAAACCACGACCTCTTCGATGCGAACGAAGCGCTCTACCAACTGAGCTATAGCCCCATTGTTCTACAACAACTCTGCACACTGTACTACAAGGTGCGTAAAAGTACAATGCTAAACCAGTATGGAGTGTTGCAAAAAACGTTTAAATGTCAATAATAATGCGCCTAATGCTTATTTGTATTTTCATATAGTACACACATTTAGTATGCATATGTGGAAGCTACATTGCTGTCATAAATCCGCCAAAAATCACCACAAGAATCGCTAAGACTTCAATAGTATAGAACATTATTAATGATGCCCAGCTGCGAGTCAGCACATTTAAGCGTGATGTTTTAGGCACTATTACAAGTAGTCCTACGAATAAAACAGCGTATACAGCAACGCCAAATCCTGCAGATATTATTCCAAGGTTTGCTGCATTAGCCAGTCCAGCTGCAGACCCATAAACTACGTATGTTGAGTACCAAAAGCTTAGTCTTAGCAAGCATAAGCCGCTTATAAATTGTTCAATCGTTAGAAAAATAACGAATAAGAATCTCCACAGCCATTTTTTAGACTCTATTAATGCCATTGCTAGTGTTGTAGCTGTTGCAACGGTTGTAACCCATGCTATAAACACAACGCCTTGTGGTGTTAAACCAGAATAATGTTGAACAACCCATGAAGTGTGTTGTACGGCTAATGTTCTACCTATCCAATATGGAATGACTATTGCTGCTAGAAGCACTGCAAAGTAGAGTATCCAGCGTTTAGGATTAGAGTGACGTTTGGAAATATCTGCTATCGATAGCTCAGATTCCAATTCGTTAGGTGATCCAAGTGTTTTATCTGCGTTAGCATCAGTGTTTGCTTTACGCTGATCCATCTTTTGCCACTCTCCTTTAAACGCGTTAAACACTTTAAAGCTAGATCAAATTTGTAATATCAAATTCTCAATGACTACATTACCAGCAAAATAAAATATACGCGAAAAACGCCTGATTGTCTGTAAAAAATCTCGAATCGTTATCTTGTTAATCATCTTGTTAATCATGTTTAATCGTTAGTCTGTGTTGCGTGTGCACGGTAAGTGCGCTAGCGTTCTTGGTTTTGTAGTCAAATGTCGGTTTTAAGGAAACAAAGTCGGGATTCAAAAATGAAACAAATTCAGGATTCAAATCATAATCTCATAATCTAAAGCGTGCAATATAATTGTTAATCCGCGCAAAATGCGTGCATAGAAAGTGCAACACGGCACTACAAAACAGGATTTTAGGTATTCGTATGGGATTTATTCATTTTATTCTTAATCTTCTTAAAGACCCGCGTTCAGCTATAGCTGGTTGGATTGCTATGGGTACAGCTCCTGCTTTGGGATTGATATTCTTAATCGTTTTTATTGAAACAGGCGTTGTGTTTTTCCCATTTTTGCCTGGAGATTCTTTGCTTTTTGCAGCAGGATTCTTTGCCGCTCCAGATTCGCAAACTGGTAAAAGTTCTCTTCCGCTTATGCTTTTGCTCGCGGTTGTGTGGATAGCACCTATTGTTGGCGACCAGTGCAATTATTTCATCGGACACTTTTTCGGCAGAAGAATTGTTGAATCTGGTAAAGTTAAGGCATTGACTCCAGAACGCGTTGCTAAAACAGAGAAGATGATTGATAAATGGGGTCCTCTTGCTGTGTTTTTAGGTAGGTTTTTCCCGTTTATACGAACTTTTATGCCTTTTATTTCGGGTATTTCTGGAATGCGTTGGACTCGTTTTACTCCTTTCTCGATTCTTGGTGGAGTGGTATGGTCGTCGCTTTTTACAATGCTCGGATATTTCTTCGGCAATATTCCTTTTGTTCAGAAGAATTTTGAGCTTGTTATAGTGGCGATTCTGCTGATTTCTCTTGTACCAACGTTTATTGGACTTTATAAGGCTCATGCTGCTAACAAAGCTAAGAAATGTTTGGAGAAGTAGGGTATTGGTAGAATTACGAGTATCCAATCGAATTAATCTTGTTAACACGTTGTTGTAGAATCAACACTTGGCGTGTAACGCCCGCGGATTGAGAGCGCTGCATCATAAGGTTGCAGCACCGCGCAGTGATATTAAGGAGGACGCCGTGGCATTGACGGCTGAAGATAAGAAGAGCATCATCAACGAATACGCGACACATGAGGGTGACACGGGTTCCCCAGAGGTCCAGGTTGCTTTGTTGAGCAAGCGTATTGCTGACCTTACTGATCACTTGAAGGAGCATAAGCATGATCACCACTCTCGTCGTGGTATGATGCTCATGATTGGTGATCGTCGTCGTCTTCTCGATTATTTGAAGCGTGTAGACATTAACCGTTATCGTTCTTTGATCGATCGACTCGGATTGCGTCGATAAGTCTTTTTTTGCCCGGGCATAAGCTCGGGCTTTTATATTTTCATGATGAATTTTCATTATGTATTTATCGGGTTTATCGGTTTTAGTGGGTTTGAAGTAGAATAGAAAAGCTTGAATTAAATCTATTAGTTTTAAACAGACTTATAGTGTCTAATTTGTAAAGTTATAGAAAAACTATAGAAAATATTGTAGAGACTTATATTTTTGGATTTTAGAATTTAGGATTCATAAGATTTATAACTGAAGATTTAGAAGCATAATTGAATATGGATGATTGAAGTAGCCGAAACAAAAAACACTACGAAAAGAAACATTGGCATATGCAAATTTGCAAATTCGCGTGGATGTTAGAGGTAAACAAATAACAAAAGCGAAGTTGTCAATGTTATTACGCATGTTGGTTGATTAGGTAAGTTAAGAAAAGGAGGAACCCGTGGAGGGTCCCGAAATTAAGGCTGTAGAAGCCGTTATTGATAATGGTTCATTTGGAAAGCGTACGCTACGCTTTGAAACTGGTCGCCTTGCTCAGCAAGCAGACGGTGCTGTTGCCGCATATTTGGATGATGATTCCATGATTTTGTCGACGACGACTGCAGGATCTAGCCCAAAGGAAAATTACGATTTCTTCCCATTAACTGTTGATGTGGAAGAAAAAATGTATGCTGCTGGAAAGATTCCAGGATCTTTCTTCCGCAGAGAAGGACGCCCTTCTAACGAAGCAACATTAGCGTGCCGTATTATTGACCGCCCATTACGCCCATTGTTCCCACACACTTTGCGTAACGAAGTGCAAGTTGTGGAAACGATTTTGGCAATTAATCCAGATGATGCATACGATGTTATTGCTTTGAATGCTGCATCTGCATCTACTATGATTTCTGGATTGCCATTTGAAGGCCCAGTTTCTGGCGTTCGTTTGGCTTTGATTGATGGCCAGTGGGTTGCTTTCCCACGTTGGAGTGAGCGCGAGCGTGCAGTATTTGAGATTGTTGTGGCTGGTCGTGTTATTGAAAATGGCGATGTTGCTATTGCAATGATCGAAGCAGGTGCTGGCAAGAACGCTTGGAATTTGATTTACAATGAGGGTCAAGTAAAGCCAGATGAGGAAGTTGTAGCTGGTGGTTTGGAAGCTGCAAAGCCTTTTATTAAGGTTATTTGCGACGCTCAGAATGAGTTGAAGCGTATTGCAGCTAAAGAAACCAAGGAATTCCAGCTGTTCCCAGAATACACTGACGAACTTTATGCCAGAATCGATGAGATTGCTCATGCTGATTTGAACGAGGCTCTTTCTATTGCGGAAAAGCTCCCACGCCAAGACCGCATTGCGGAGATTAAGGAAAGCGTGCGTGCTGCAATCGCAGAAGAGTTTACTGATATGGACGATGAGGAGAAGGAAAAGGAGCTTGGTAACGCCTTCAAGGAGTTGCAGCGCCAGATTGTTCGTCGTCGTATTTTGACGGAAGATTACAGAATTGATGGTCGCGGTTTGCGTGATATTCGTACTCTTAGTGCCGAAGTAGATATTGTTCCTCGCGTTCACGGTTCTGCGTTATTCCAGCGTGGTGAAACTCAGATTTTGGGCGTAACTACTTTGAACATGCTTAAGATGGAACAGCAAGTGGATGCGCTTTCTGGTCCACAAACCAAGCGCTATATGCACAATTACGAAATGCCTCCATATTCCACTGGCGAAACGGGTCGCGTTGGATCCCCTAAGCGTCGTGAAATCGGTCACGGTGCTTTAGCAGAGAAGGCTTTGGTGCCGGTTTTGCCAAGTCGTGAAGAGTTCCCATACGCTATTCGTCAAGTCTCGGAAGCTATTGGTTCTAACGGTTCCACTTCTATGGGATCTGTTTGCGCGTCTACGCTTTCTTTGCTTGCAGCTGGTGTGCCTTTGAAGGCTCCAGTTGCTGGTATTGCTATGGGCTTGGTTTCAGGAGACGTGGATGGAAAGCATATCTTCAAGACTTTGACCGATATTCTCGGTGCAGAAGATGCTTTCGGAGATATGGACTTTAAGGTTGCTGGTACTTCCGAGTTCATCACTGCTTTGCAGCTTGACACTAAGCTTGATGGCATTCCAGCCGATATTTTGGCTGCCGCTTTGCAGCAGGCTCACGAAGCTCGTGCAACGATTCTTGAAGTTATCAACGAGTGCATTGATTGCCCAGCTGAGATGAGCCCATTTGCTCCACGCATTATCACAACTACGATTCCTGTAGATAAGATTGGTGAAGTAATCGGACCTAAGGGCAAGATGATTAACCAGATTCAAGAAGAAACTGGTGCCGAGATTGCCATTGAAGATGACGGTACTGTTTATATTTCTTCTGAAGGCGGCGAAGCTGCTCAGAAGGCGAAGGAAATCATCGACTCTATTGCAAATCCTCGTATTCCAAAAGCTGGTGAAACTTTCACTGGTAAGGTTGTTAAGACTACAAGCTTTGGTGCTTTCGTAAACTTGACTCCTGGAAGCGACGGATTGTTGCACATTTCTCAGATTCGTAACCTTGCTAATGGTGAGCGTATTGATACCGTTGAAGATGTGCTTAAGGAAGGCGATAACGTAGAAGTAATCGTACAAAGCGTGGATGAACGCGGTAAGATTTCTTTGGCCATTCCAGGTTTTGAGAATCAGGAATCTTCTGCTCCAGCGCCTCGCGAAAACCGTGGTCGCGCTCCTCGCGAAGATCGTGATGATAGGGATGATCGCAGAAGCGATCGCCGACGCGCTCCACGTGACGATAGGGATGATAGGGGCGATAGGGATGAGCGCCCTCGCCGCCGTAATGTTCGTGATGATCGCGATTCGCGTTATGACGATAGGAATGATCGAAACGATAGAAGCGATCGTTCTGACCGTTATGAGGATCGTTCTTCCAGAAGGGATGATCGCAGGGATAATCGTTACGATAACAACGATTTTGAAGATCGTCCTCGCCGACGCGCTCCACGTGAAGATCGTTATGATGATAGGGATGATCGCAGGGATAATCGCGATGATCGCCATGAAGATAGGTCTGCTCATCGCAATGCCGATCGTCGTGGAAACGACCGTAATCCACGTTACGCAGCTGATGACGATCACTATGATGAGTATCGCGCGTCTCGCGAAGAGCGTTCTGAGCGTCCTCGTCGTAGGATTCGTCGCGATTTTGACCCATTTGACGAGGATTAATCTTAAGTCAAATAGATGAACGCACAAAAGCGTAGTCGCATAAAATAAAAATAATTCTAAATGCCTTCAAGTAGCTTTTGCACTTGGGGGCATTTTAAAACGGCTTAAAATAAGGGAAATATTATGGATCGCATTTTAGGGTCATTTAAAACCACTGCTATTGGTTTTGGTGAAATGCCATTGACGATTGAAAACAATCTTGGACATGATATGGGTATCGAAACTATTCATGCAGCTCTTGATGCAGGCTGCACTCATATCGATACAGCATGGGCATACTATTGTTCTGGCGGCGAGGAACAAACTGGAGAAAAGCTTGTTCGCGAGGCTTTGGATAGCTGGAATGGAGACAAGTCTTCTATTTTAGTTGCAACAAAAGTCGGACACTTCCGCAACTTTACTGACGGACGACCAACATGGGGTAAAGATGGTAAGCCAGAGCATTTGATTGCGCATGCCAAAGAGTCAGCAATGGCTCTTGGCGTAGATACGATTGATTTGCTTTACTTCCACAGGCCAGATCCAGAAGTTCCATACAACGAGTCGATTGAAGCAATGCAACAGTTGCTCGATGAAGGAGTTGCGCGCGAAATTGGCATTTCTAACGCATCTGTTGAGCAGATTGACATTGCGCGCGGAATTCTTGGAGAAAAGCTTGTGGCTGTGCAAAACCAGTATTCTCCAGTGCATTTAGAGAATGAAGACACGTTGCAATATTGCAAGCAGCTTGGAATTGCGTTTGTTTGTTGGAGTCCTCTTGGAGGGTTCCGTCACCCATATGACGAGCATCTTTTTGACCCATTCCGCAAAGTGGCAGATTCTCACAAAGTTAGCTATCAGCAGGTTGTTTTGGCTTGGGAGCTTGCTAAGGGAAATAACGTTTTTGTTATTCCAGGCGCGCATAGGCCAGCTACAATATTGGATAGTCTAAAAGCTGCGGATTTGCAGTTAAGTGATGAAGAATTAGCTTATTTGGGCTAACTTTTACGGCAAATAACTTGTTACGGCAAATAAAACAAAACGAAAGCGAATAATATGCAGGAAACTAGCGTAGCAGGAATGCCACTTGCTCATGAAGACGAGCATGGGTTGCCAATTCCAGTGACAATTCCAGTGCCATTGGGGTCGCGCGCTCACGCCGTTTTTACAACACGATTAGGTGGCATTTCCGAAGGTGATTTTGCGTCGCTTAACCTAGGTGGCAAAGCTGGCGACGATGCTAAAGCTGTGTTTAGCAACCGTTGTGCTTTGCAAAATACTCTTAAAGCCGACTTGTGTCTTGTTAGCCAAGTGCATGGAAATAGCGTGTTTGATGCAGATTCAATAGTTGATTCGTGGAACACTCCGTATGGTTTTGATGCAACAGGTTTTGCAGATTCAAAAGTGCGAATTGAGGCTGATGCGCAAGTTTCAACAACATGCTCACTCGCTTTAGGAATGTTTGCTGCAGATTGCCTACCAGTTTTACTTGCCGATAGTGAATCTGGAGTAATAGCTGCAGCGCATTGCGGACGAAAAGGCTTAATGGCTGGAGTACTTGATTCTACTATTGAAGCAATGTGTGAAAAAGGAGCCGAACGCTCGAATATAACAGCTGTTCTTGGACCATGTATTTGTGGCGATTGCTATGAAGTTGGCGAAGAAATAGCTAGCGACTTTGAACGCAGATATCCACAAACTGTAACACAAACGCGTTTTGGTGGAGTGGGGATTGATATTGCTGAAGCTGCTCGCATTGATTTAGCGCTGGCAGGAGTTGCAAACGTTGTTGACGCTTTGCCGCGAGTTACAGCCGCAACTCAATATTTGGCAGAAGACGAAGAATTGAGTACAGTTTGCGATGTTGATTGCGAAGGTGGAACGCTGAAAAGTCGCCTTCAGGCGTTGCAAAACCCAATGTGCACGTTGGAAAATCCACTCTGGTATTCTCATAGACGCGCAGGTCTTGCTGGAAAATCACATGAAGGACGATTGCTTGCGCTTATAGTCAAAGATAAGTAAAAAGCAAAGCTATTCGTAGAAAGCTATTGTTATGAAGCAAATTAACGTAGTTATTTCAGGATTTGGACCATATGTTGATCTTAGCGTAAACCCGTCTTACGAAGTGCCATTGGCTTTAGAACAATATTCAAGTCAGGAGCTTGATCTTCCAGAAGATGTTAGCGTAAATATCAAGTCTGTAATGCTGCCGATTAGCTTTGCAAACGCATGGCCTCAGCTTTTAGAAATGATTAATGCGCAAAATGCGGATATTGTAATAGCAACAGGGGTAAAACATACTGCTCGCGGAGTGCAATTAGAACGGTGCGCCACAAATATTATGGATGCAACTAAACCAGACGTAGATAACCACACTCCACAAAGTGTACAAATTGTTGAAAATGGACCATCTGCATATTGGACTAGGTTGCCATTGCGAATGATTCTGAACGATTTTGCTCACGACGCAATAGCGTCAACACTAAGTTCGGATGCAGGAACATACGTTTGCAACTCACTGTTTTATAGGCTATTAAATTGGGCGTCCAATAATTCTAAAAAGCAGATAATCGCAGGATTCGTAAGTTTTCCTCCAGTAGTTGCAACTCATGACGCTAGGCATGGGCTGCCGCTAGATTCGCAAATAAAAGCTGGTCAAAACATAATTCGTGAAGCCGTAAAATACTATATGAAACCTTCATCTTTAAGCATATTGCTCGAGTAGTTCGCTCGACACGCCCGAGTGTTTTTGCGTCTAAAGTGATAGCGTTATTGCTGATGGAGTGTGCACGATAAGTTAGTGAATCGTGCGGGGGTTTGTGAAAGGAAAAACTATGGTGCCAGATCGTTTCCCAACTGCTTTGCGCGGATACGACAAAGATAAAGTCAACGAAGCCTTTTCTAACTACGAGCGCACAATATCGCGTCTGCGTGAACAAGTGCGATCTAGTGACGAATCTATTCTTCAATTGCAAGCACAATTGCAAGAAGAAAAAAATAATGTTAAACGTGCAAAAAGCGGGAATACTTTTGCATCTTTGGGTGCAAATGCGCAACAATTACTTGCGTCGGCAGAACAGACGAGTGCGCAGCTAATTGAACGCGCAAAGCAAGACGCTGCGTCGATTAAAAAAACTGCTCAGGCGCAGGCGGGAACCTTGCTAAACAATGCAAAATTAGACGCAGAGCATTTGCTGCAAGAGGCTCAAACAAAAGCGGATACGCTGCTTTCTACAGCAAGCAACAAGGCAAGCCAGATGACGAGTGCTGCAAAAGAAGACTCGCAGCGTTTGCGTGAAACAACAAACAAAGATGTTACTGCACAAAGAGATGCTGCAACGCTGGAAATAAACAACGCTAGAGAAGAACACACGAAGCGAATGGCATCCGAAAAATCCGAGCAGGAGCGAGCAATTGCACAGCTAAAAGCGGATGCAGCGCAGAAAATCGCGGAACAGAGGTCTGCGGCAAACGCGGAAATTGCTCATGCTAAAGCAGAGACAAATGATCAGATTGAGTCGGCTTTGGCAGAAGCAAACAAGAAACTTGCAGACATGCAGGAGCGAGCAACAAAGATGATGGCGGATGCGCAGCGCAAGGCTGGAGAAATTACAGATGCTGCTGCGGCAAAAGCACAGGAGATTGCAGACGAAGCGCAAGTTGAGCGCACGCGCACGCTAAGCCAGGTTAGTGCAGAAGTTGAGCAAATTAGAAACGATATTGCAGCTCAGCAAGAAGAAGCAACAAAAAAGGTGAACGAACTTATATCTGGATTGAAAGAGCGAGAACACGCTGCTCAAGAAGAGGCTGATGCGCTTGTTGCTAGGGCAAAAACTATTCATCAGGATGCGGATAATTATGCTGCACAGGCGCATAAGGATGCGGATGCTCAGGCTGCACAAATCGTTCGTAAAGCTATGCAAGATGCTACGGCTCAAGTGGAAGAGCGTAGGGCAGCAGCTCAGCAGGAGCTGGATGGTATGACGGCGCGCCTAACGCAGCTGCAGCATAGGGAAGCGCAAATTACGCAACGTGTTACCGAGCTTAGGTCTTTGTTTGCAAACGCTTTTTCTGGATTTGATTTTGGTGATGCTGTTTCTGGACAGGGGCATTCTGGCGATTCTGCAGATGCGGATGCTTCGGATAATAGCGATGCTGATGCTCAAAAACAGGCGAGGAAAGACGCACAAGCCCAAGTTGAAGAAGCTATTGCTCAGGAATCCTGAGTGGCGAGTTGTGAGTAGCGAATTGTGCTGTGTGGCGTATTTATAAGTGAAAACTCATAAAGAAAAGTAGTAAATAGATTCCACGGAAAAGTCGCAAGCATCCGAAGATTTGCATAAAAAGCTAAAATAAACTATAAAAAATAAAGATAAAATAAGGAAAAACAAGAAAGGTTAGACAGTGACTGAGATCTCTGAATTAAGTGCCGAGGCTTTGCAAGGTTTGCGTGACGATTTTGACGCAAATCCATTGAATCGTTTAGCAATGAACGGTGTTACTGCCGCTGGAATCGACAAGGTAGCGCGCAACTATGACCGCGCGCGTTTATTGCAGCGCCGATTCTCAACGGTTGTGGATAATGGTGACGCGAGGCATCAGGATCATTCTGGTCGCTGCTGGCTATTTAGCTCTTTGAACGTTGCGCGATTTGTGGCTAAAAAAACGCTTAAAGTTAAGGATTTTGAGTTTTCGCAAAATTACGCAATGTATTTCGATAAACTTGAGCGAATCAACTATTTCTTAAAGGATGTTGCTGCTCTTGTTCGCTCTGGTGAACCAGCTGATTCTAGACTAGTACAGCATTTGTTGCACGACGTTATGGGTGACGGCGGTCAGTGGACAATGGCTATGAACGTCTATAAGAAGTATGGTGCCGTGCCTAAAGACTTGTATCCAGAAACGGAATCGTCTAAAGATACGGACGCTATGAACACTCAGCTTCGCCGTTTGCTGCGAACAGCTGTTGCACACATGTACGCTAACGCTGCAGATATTGACGACATAATTGCGGAAACAACTGCTGCAGGTCATAGGATTCTTACAATCCACTTGGGTGAGCCGCCAAAGAGCTTCGACTGGGAATGGACGGACGAGGACGGAAAGTTCCATCGCGATGGCGAGATTACGCCAGTTGAGTTTTGGAAGAAGTATGTTACGGCTGGGCTGGAAGATTACGTTTGCCTAGTAGACGACCCGCGTGCGGAGCATCCAAAGGGCAAGAAGATTGCGATTGAGCACTTGGGTAACGTTGCTGGTGGAGACGCTACGGAATATTTGAACGTACCAAATCAGTTTATGAAGGATTGTGTGCGTAAGATCCTCGTTGAGCAGGGCATTCCAGTTTGGTTTGGTGCGGATTGCCATCCTATGATGGATCGTGTAAACGGTGCTTGGGCTACGGATTTGTTTGAGTATGATCGCGTTTATGGCGTTGATTTTGATTTAAACAAGGAGCAGCGTGTGCGTTTTGCTGATTCGGCGATGAATCATGCGATGGCGTTTGCTGGGGTTGATGTTGCGGAAGATGGCACGACTACTCGCCGCTGGCGCGTTGAGAACTCTTGGGGCGCGGATATTGCCGACAAGGGTTACTTTACTATGAGTGACGATTGGTTTACTGAGTACGTGTATGAGGTTGCTGTGCCTAAGGCGCTTTTGCCAGAGGAGTATCGTAAGGCGCTTGAAGAGCCAGCAATTGTTTTACCAGCGTGGGACCCAATGGGCGCATTAGCCTAGCTTGAAATCACTAGGATTTCAAGCTAGGCTAATGCGCCGCGTTCGCACAAAAAGCACACCGTGCTTTTTGTGCGAACGCGGCCTGCTGCGTCTCGATTGACGCAGCAGGTGTCTGGTCAAGTGTGGTTTAGTCTACTCGAGTGCGCCTAGCTTGCTCGAAGTTGCTAGGTTAGTGCGCTTATTGTTCAAAGATTGCAGAATCGTCAGTTGGATATCCGTTTGAATACGCGCTTATTATGTGCGAAACTACGATATCTGCAAGTACACCTATAAAATCTTGATTTTCGATACTTACAATCGCATCATTATTTATTTTTCCGTCTTTGTTTATGGGGAAAATCGTTTGATTTAACGCGGCTAGTTCTTCTCTTGCACAATCCATATAGGCTATTGCAACAATAGGTAGTTCTTTTCCTGTGGCGTTGTCTTTAGCGATTCCTGATTCCAAGTTTTGCTGAGGTATCTCATAGACTTTTTGACGCAAGTCACTTCCACTTGATGCAAAGTGCATAAGTGTGTTTGAAATTGTAGCCGTCATGTCGCTTTGCCGAAGTGAAACGTTTTTTGCATCTCTAGCAGCTAGCGTTTGCAATAGAAATGCGAGTTTGTCTTGTGCTACAGCTGCTTTTGCTAGCGGATCATGATTCCAGTATAGGTTTTTGTTATTGTCTGCAAAGTCTTGGATTTTTTTGTAAGCGTCTAATTCTAGTTGCTCAGCTAGCTTAATTGTTTCAGAATTTCCAGTTTGATTTAAATTGGCTAATTTCCAAATGTTTTGGGCACTGAACACAACGCCTTGAGCGAATCTACTGTTACATTGAACTGAGACTTTTTTCCATGTGTCAGAAGCATTCTTTAAGTCTTTAGATGTTAAGTTATTTATTTTTTTATCCACTTTTTCTTGGCTTGATTTTGCTTTTTGCATAATTTTGTAGCAAGGTTCGTGGTTTTGCAAAGAATGCAGATTGTTGTTTTTTAATTCTTTTGTACTAGAACATGCACTGAAAAGCATTGTTATTGCCATTAATGCTGCAACTATTAAAAGATGATTTTGCGTATGCTTTTGATTGCGCTTTTGATTGTGTTTTGTGCGCTCTAATAGGCTTCTTAACAAAACAAACTGTGTCTGCATAATCTACTAAAATAGTCCGTGACTGTGACCAATGTTTGCTTGTTTTGCGTTTGGCATTGTATGCTTAACATTTTCAATTGCAGTCATAAGATTTTGTGCTTTACAACCGTTGTTAGATTTAGATTTTAACGCGTTTGTTGTGTGCTAATCGCGATAAAAGAAAAATAAGTTAATTTTATAAGTGAATTTATAAATGAATTTTCAACAGGAGGACATGCACGATGGAATTGGATTTGGCGGGAATGCATCAGCTTGCGGCGCAGCAGGGGATTAATGCCGAGGAGCTGGACGAGGCACTCGCCGAGGCCTTGCGTCTTGCATACATGAAGACTTCTCACCCAGCTAGGCATGCTCGCGTTGAATTAGATGAGCGTGCTGGCAGCTTTACAGTGTGGGCAAAAGACGAGATTCCTGGAGTTCCTACGGAAGATAATCCTCATCCAGCACCAACTCTTGGCGAAGAATACGATGATACACCTCGTGATTTTGGACGTCTTGCTGCTGCTACGGCACGTCAGGTTATTACTCAACTTTTCCGTAAAGTAGAAGATGACCGCGTATTTGGTGCTTTTTCTGGACAAAAAGGAAAGTTGATTAACGGCGTTGTGCAGCAGGATTCTAAAGATCCTTCTAATATTCATGTTGCTGTTGGAGATGTTGAGGCGATTCTGCCGCGTCGTGAGCAGGTTCCAGGCGAAAGATATCGTCATGGTGAGCGTATTCGTGTTTACGTTGTGAACGTTGCTCGTGGTTTGCGTGGTCCAGAAATCGTTGTTTCTAGGTCTCATCCTGATCTTGTTCGTAGACTTTTTGAGCGCGAAGTTCCAGAACTTGTTTCTGGAGCAGTTTCGATTATGGCTATTGCTCGCGAAGCTGGCGCTCGCACTAAGATTGCTGTTCGTGCCAACACGGAAGGTGTTAATCCAAAGGGTGCTTTGATCGGTCCTGGTGGTTCTCGTGTTCGTGCTGTTATGGAGAATCTTGGTCCAGAAAAAATAGATATTGTTGATTGGTCGGAAGATCCAGCGAAGTTTGTTGCCGCTGCTCTTTCTCCAGCAACAGCAACACAGGTTCATGTTGTTAGTGAAAAGAGCCAGACGGCTGTAGCGTTTATTCATGATTCTCAGCTTTCTCTTGCTATCGGTAAGGAAGGTCAAAACGCAAGGCTTGCAGCAAAACTTACTGGTTGGAAGATTGGTATTGAGTCTGCGGAAGAACATGCTAAGAAGCAGGAAGAAATGAATGCTGATTCTAAGGTTTCAGCAGAGTAACATCCCGTGGATTAGCATTAGCGACACTCCCGAGAATCCAACGTTTCGAGTATGCTGAAAGCTGCAATTTGGGCTTATGCGCAGCTTTCTGCCTAGTGGGAACGAGGTACAGAAAATCATGGTTGAAATCATGGTCGCACGATGAGATATCGCATTATGAGGTATCTCACTAAAGAGCATAAGAATAAGAATCTTATAAAAATATAAAGTGGCTGCGTTCGTTTTGCGCTGCCACAGACTGAGGAGAACACTGAGTGGTAAAAAAGCGCGTATACGAACTAGCTAAAGAGTTTGGTGTAGACAGCAAAACCGTGTTGGAGCGGTTGAAGAGCATGGGCGAATTTGTTAAGTCCGCGTCTTCAACAGTAGAGGCTCCTGTTGCACGTAGATTAAAAACAGAGTTTGCGTCCGCTGGATCATCTTCTGGATCGTCTGCTGCAAAGAATGATGCGAAACCTGCTGCAAATAAGAATGCTGATAATTCTTCGAATAAGACTAATCATTCTTCTAATAAATCGGAGTCGTTGGCTCAGAATAATGCTGAAAAACGAAATTTGGATAAGTCTTCAGAAAAAGCTTCGGAAAAACAGCATTCTTCGCAAAAGTCACATGATAATCATGATAATAGTGACAATAAAGAAAATCATTCATCTTCCACTCCAAATGGTGTAATTCCTAAGCCTTCTGCTGGTCACGTAAAGCCACATGCTATCGCTAACGCTGATTCTAAGCGTGGAGGCGATAAGCGTGGCGAAAATCGTAACGATGCACGAGGCGATAAGCGCGGGGAAAATCGTTCTTCTAAGTCAGATCGTTCTTCTCAGATGCCTCCACGCCCTCGTCCGCATCAGGGTGCTGGCTCTGGTTCTGCTCCTCGTCCAGGTAACAATCCGTTCAGCCGAAAGCAAGGTATGCGCGCGCCTACACCTGGTGATATTCCTCGTCCTCACCCAATGTCACGTCCAGGCGCTGCTGCAGAAAATTCTCGTGGAGCAAAGCCTGGTCAGGGCGGCGGTAATGGCAACGGCGGTGGTCGCGGTCGCGGTGGTCGCGGAGGCGCTCGTCAGGGCGGCGGTAATGGTTCGAACCGCTCTTCGCAGTGGTCTGGTTCACATCGTCAGGGCGGCGGTAATGGCGCAAGCTCTCGTCCGTCTGCAGAATCGCGCTTTAATGCAAATCAGGCTGCAAGTTTCCAAGCTGCGGCTGCAGGCGCTCCAAATGCTGGTCCATCTCGTGGCAGTGGTCGCGGTCGCGCAGGTGCTGCAGGCGCATTTGGTCGTCAGGGTGGAAAGTCCTCTAAGGCTCGAAAGAATCGTCTTGCAAAGCGCAGAGAATACGAAGAGCTTAAAGCACCAGTGATTGGCGGCGTGCGTATTCCTTCTGGAAATGGCGCTACGATTCGACTTCGTCAAGGTGCAACGCTTTCTGATTTGGCAGAAAAGATTGATGTAAATCCAGCTGCTTTGGTGACTGTTTTGTTCCATCTTGGAGAAATGGCTACAGCTACACAGTCTTTGGATGAAACAACATTCCAGATTCTTGGCGAAGAAATCGGTTGGAATATTAATCTCGTTTCTGCAGAAGAAGAAGATAAAGAGCTTCTTCAACAGTTCGACATTGATTTGGATGAAGAGGAACTTCAAGAAGACGATAATCTTGTAACTCGTCCTCCAGTTGTTACCGTTATGGGTCACGTTGATCACGGTAAAACTCGCTTACTCGATACTATTCGTAAGTCGAATGTTGTAGCTCGAGAAGCTGGTGGAATTACTCAGCGTATTGGCGCTTATCAGGTTACGGTTACTTTAGACGGAGACAAGCGCAAGATTACGTTCTTGGATACCCCAGGCCACGAAGCGTTTACTGCTATGCGTGCTCGTGGTGCAGAGCTTACAGACGTTGCAATTCTTGTTGTTGCAGCAGACGACGGCGTTATGCCTCAAACTGTTGAGGCAATCAACCACGCTCAGGCTGCTCACGTGCCTATTGTTGTGGCTGTAAACAAGATTGATGTTGCTGGAGCAAACCCAGATAAGGTGCGCGGTCAGCTTACAGAGTACGGTCTTGTGCCAGAAGAATACGGCGGTGACACCATGTTTGTGGATATTTCCGCAAAGCAGGGAACTAACGTAGATAAGCTTCTTGAGGCTGTTCTTTTGACAACTGACGCTGAGCTTGACCCTAAGGCAAATCCAAACATGGATGCTCGTGGTGCAACCGTTGAAGCTCGACTTGATAAGGGTCGTGGCGCTGTTGCTACTGTTCTTGTTCAGCAAGGCACTCTTAAAGTCGGAGATTCTATTGTTGCAGGTACCTCTTATGGTCGTGTTCGCGCAATGCTCGACGAAAATGGCAACCACTTGCAGGAAGCTGGTCCATCTACGCCAGTTCAGGTGCTTGGTTTGACTTCTGTTCCAACTGCAGGAGACTTGTTCTTAGTCACATCCGACGATCGTTCCGCTCGCCAGATTGCCGAAAAGCGCCAAGCTACAGAGCGTGCAGCTCAGCTCGCTAAGCGTCGCAAGGTTGTGTCTCTTGAAAGCCTTAAGGAACAGTTCGCTAAGTCCGAAGTTGATATGCTCAACATTGTTATTAAGGGTGATTCTTCTGGTTCTGTTGAGGCTTTGGAAGATTCCTTGATGAAGATTGAGGTTTCCGACGAAGTTGGAATTCAGGTTATTCACCGCGGTGTTGGTGCAATTACTCAGAACGATGTGAACTTGGCAACAGTTGATAAGGCTGTGATTATTGGCTTCAACGTGCGTCCAAACCGTCAGGTTGCCGATTTGGCAGACCGCGAGGGCGTGGAAGTTAAGTACTACTCTGTTATCTACAAGGCTATCGAAGATATTGAAGCTGCTTTGAAGGGTATGCTTAAGCCAGAGTTTGAAGAGGTTGTTACTTCTCACTCTGAGATTCGTGAAATCTTCCGTTCTTCCAAGTTTGGCAATATTGCTGGCGTTATGGTTCAAGACGGCGAAGTTAAGCGCGGTACAAAGTGCCGTATTTTGCGTAACGGTGTTGCTACTGTTAACGATCTTGAAATCTCCAGCTTGCGTAGGTTCAAGGATGATGTTCAATCCGTTAGCGAAGGCTACGAGGCAGGCATTAACCTTGGCAGCTTTAACGACATTGAGCTTGGCGATATAATCGAAACCTTTGAAATGAAGCAGATTGAGCGCAAGTAATTATGGCAGGAACAAACCCTAGAGCCGCGCGAATTGCGGCTCTGATTCACAGAGTGATTGCGTCCAACATGGAGGCTCATTTACACGATAAGCGACTTGCTAATGTGACTATTACAGAAGTGAGAGTTACTAACGACTTGCAGATCGCTAAAGTGTATTGGACACAGCTTGGTACTGTTGGTAAAGAGCAGGGTGAGCGTCAGCGTGCAGCCCAAGCTTTGCAGCAGGCTAAGGGGCGTTTGCGCGCTCTAGTTGGAGCTAAGGCTGGATTGCGTTTAACTCCTCAAATCCAATTTGTTTACGATGAGGTTCCTAGTGAAGCTCATGAGATTGAAGACATTTTGGTCGCCGCGCGTAAGCGTGATGAGGAGCTAGTTAAAGCGCGAGAAAATGCTCGGTACGCTGGTGAAGAGGATCCGTATAAAAAGCCTCGTGAAGATGAGGATTTTGACGATTCCGACGATTCTGATGATTTTGATGACTCCGACGAGTATGAGGATTATGAGAACAGCGAAAACGATTTTGTAGAAGATAAGTCGCCAGCAACCGACGATTTAGATGATTCTGCTCATTCGGAATTATAGTTTTAAATCAAATAATTAATCAAATAAAATTTAGTAATGAGTAGTTCTCAAACATCATCTTCAGGCATTTTATTAGTAGATAAGCCGAAAGGCGTTACCAGCCATGACGTTGTGTCTTGTGCAAGAGGATTGTTGCACACTAAACGCGTAGGTCATGCGGGAACGCTTGACCCAATGGCTACAGGATTGCTGATTCTTGGTTTTGGTAACGCCACTCGCTTGCTTAACTATTTGCTTGGTCACGATAAGACTTATGAGGCTGTGATTCGTCTTGGCGAATCAACCAATACGGATGATGCAGATGGTGATGTCGTTTCAAGTGTTGATGATGAAAATAGCATTCTAAACTCTGCAAATACTGATGAGATTCTTAAAGAATTGCGTTGTGTAATCGCTGAGAATTTTACTGGGCATATTATGCAAACGCCAACGGCTTTTTCGGCTATTAAAATAAACGGTGTGCGTGCTTATGACTTAGCGCGTGAAGGTAAAGATGTTCATTTAGAGCCGAGAGAAGTTATTATTCATGACTTTTCTCTACTGGATGCGCGTTTTAATGTGGGTGTAAGCGGTGTAAAAGTTGTTGATGTGCGTGCGAGTGTTTCTTGTTCTAGCGGCACGTATATTCGCGCACTTGCTCGCGACTTAGGGCGTGTTCTTGGTGTAGGAGGACATTTAGTAAGTCTTAGGCGAACTCGAATTGGTGAATTTTCGGTAGAAGATGATAGGGTTCTTAAGCTTGAAACTAGGATTCGTACATTTACGGACAAGAATGGCGTGACTCAGACTCGCGCAAAGGCTGTTGTAGCTGACAGACACGATAGTGTTTCTGACTATTTTTCTGACAGTGTTTCTAACAGTTCGGTTGCTTGCGACTTATCTGGAGATTCTTCTTGCAAAAAATCTGCACAAAAAAACTATGATTTACAAAATCGTGTTCTAAGTATGTTTGAATCCGCAAAATTAACCATGCAAACAGTTGAAATTAGCGAAAATCAGGCTAAAGACTTGCGTTTTGGTAGAAAAATAGTGATTCCTGCGATTAGTGGAAAAAATGCTATTGCATACGTAAAAGCCGAAAAAGATGATCAAAACGATGTTGTTGCAGTTCTGGAAACCGCTGAAAAGTCGCCAGCAACCGCAGGGAGAAGCAGCGCGTTCTATAAGTCACAAGAAAAAAATGAAAAAAACACAAATCAAATAGAAGCTAAACCTATTGTGGTATTTGTACAAAGCTAGTTTGCTGGTAAAATAGTTAATAGTGTGAAAATAAGGGTTCGCGGCAGTAATGCTGCTTATTTCGGATAGTTGCGAATAGTAAGGATATGATGAAGGTCATCAACATTCGACCAGATGCCAACGGCATGATTAATTGGCCAACATTAAGTGCTCAGCGTAAAGCGATTGTTACTATAGGTGTGTTTGACGGCATGCACCTAGGGCATAGAAAAGTTATTGAACGCACCGTTGATCTTGCTCGCAAAAACAATGCGTTTTCTGTGGTTATAATGTTTGATCCGCGACCAAGCGTGGTTCATGAAAACCCAGATTTATTCGACGATTTTGGAGATAACGCGCAGATTCCAGTGGATTCGCAGGCGTTAACAAGTGTTCGTCAGCGTCTTAGGGTTTTGCAGCAGTTAGACGTGGATCATGTGATTATTGTTCGATATAGCTTAGCTTTTGCTGCAAAATCATACAGATTCTTCCTAGGGCAGCTTGTTGGAAAACTTGGTATGCGTGCACTTGTGCTAGGGTCGGATGCAGCCCTTGGAGCGCGTAGAGCTGGAAATGTTCATGCGATTAAGGAGCTTGCGCAAGCTACGGGCGTTTTTGATTTGGTTGTGGTAGACGATTTTGGTCCAGGGGATGTTCGTGTTCCAGACCCAATTGTGCCAGAAGTGCCGTCTGAAGATGGAGAGCCAAAAGACCCTGCGGATGGTATGAACAAGGCGGAATATCGCGCTTGGAGTAAAGGTATGCCGAATAAGAAGGTTCGTGCTTGGAGCTCTACGAATGTGCGATGGATGCTCGCGAATGGTAGGGTTCGCGATGCTAGGGATGTTCTTGGTCAACCGCATAGAGTTGAGGGTATTGTGGTTCATGGTGCCGAGCGCGGTCGTGAAATCGGTTTCCCAACAGTGAATTTGGGCGAGCGTATTGATGGGTATGTGCCTGTTGATGGAGTTTACGCTGGTTGGATTGTTGATTTAGATGCGGACGAGGCTAGTGCCGATAGTTTGCATTCTTCTAACATTCCGAGTGTTGGCGTTTTGCGCAAGGATGAGTTGCATCTTGGAGTTCATTCGCCATGGCGTTGGGCTGCTGCGATTTCAATTGGAACTAAGCCAACTTTTGCTGAGTCGAATGAAGGTGCTTCTGTTAAGAATGTAGTTTCTGGTGATTCTGGCGATATCTTTGAAACTGATTCTATCTCTGATTTTGGCGACGATTCTGCCACGTATCCTAATGATAGTGAAAATCGTGTGGTTGAAGCTTATGCTCTAACGGATAAGTGGCAGGATTTGTATGGTCATCGCATTTGCATTGAATTTGCGCAATTCTTACGTCCTCAACATGCCTTCGATTCTGTTGAAAGTCTTAAGGATGCTGTGAGACACGATGTTGAGAAAGTGCGAGAAATAACTGATGCTGAAAACCGATAAGATGGTTTAGATTAGTTTAGGCTGATTTTTCTTGATCTAGCTTGATTGGGATCTGATTTAATTAGATTATTGGCTGAAGCTGTGGTGTTTTGTGCTTAAGATTGGCGGTGATTATGGAGTTGGATATTAATAGCAGCGATATTAGTGGTATTGAGCCTAGTACAAGTGATCTTAATTGTAAATCGTTTAACAGCAACGCCTTAAATCACTCGGATGCTCGTGCTGTTAAAAAAGCTGTTGAAGAAGGGAAAAATCCACTCGATTCATCTAAATTCGAGCGCTGGGAAGACCAGGTTGGAGTAGATCGTATAATCAACCGTCGCGTGTTGGAGTTGGAGCCGCTTCCCACTCCTGCACAAGTGCTTGGTGAGTTGCCACTTTCTCCGTATGCGCAAGATATTGTTGCAGAGTCACGCGATGAAATCCGCAGATGCCTTAATGGAGATGACGACCGACTTCTTGTTATTGTTGGACCGTGCTCTGTGCATGATCCTAAGGCAGCTCTTGACTATGCTTCTCGTTTGGCTGATTTGCGCGCAAAGCTCGAAGGTGAGCTTTTGATTGTTATGCGCGTTTACTTTGAAAAGCCGCGCACAACAGTTGGCTGGAAGGGCTTGATTAACGACCCCGATATTGACGGCACGCACGATATTCACAAGGGTTTGCTTTTGGCGCGTCGCACGCTTCTTGGCGTTTTGGACGCTGGTTTGGCTGCAGCAACCGAGTTTTTGGAGCCGACTAGCCCGCAGTTTATTGCAGATGCGGTTAGCTGGGGTGCGATTGGCGCACGAAACACGGAATCGCAGATTCATCGCCAGCTTGCTAGCGGTCTTTCTATGCCAGTCGGATTTAAGAATGCAACGGATGGCTCTGTTACGGCCGCCGTCAATGGATGTTTGGCTGCTAGTCAGCATCATACTTTCTTTGGAATCGACCATCTTGGACGCGCTTGTGCTGTACAAACACTTGGAAACCCTGATTGTCATGTTGTTTTGCGCGGCTCTAGCAAAGGTCCAAACTACGACGCATCTTCTGTTGCAGCTGCCGTTGCTTCAGTTCGATTGAGGCTTGGCACGAATTGCGTGGCGTCTAATGGCGTTGTAATCGACTGCTCGCACGGAAACTCTGGCAAAGATGAGAATCGCCAAATTCAAGTTGTGCAAGATATTGCGGATCGTTTTGCACATGACGAAAAAGGCATTAAAGGCGTTATGATGGAGAGCTTCTTGCAAGGCGGAAACCAAGATTCTGCGCCTTTGAGTGAGCTTGAGTACGGAAAGTCGATTACGGATCGATGCATTTCTTGGGAAGATACCGAGCGTTTGCTTAACACTCTTGCGCAGTCTGTTTCTTCTCGCCGAATTAAGTCTTGATTCGTATAGCGCGCTTTTCCTATTTACTGTTGTGTGAGGGCTGGGTGTTTCTGCGTTCGCGTGTTATAGAGCATTATTTCTTACTTGGTATTGCGCGAGGTTTGAGTATTTCTCTCCTCGCAAGTCCCGTCGCTACGCTCCTCTTTTATTGCTCGTATAGAAATACATCAAACCTTCTGAATGTCTAGAACTTTTGCGTGTCTTTAATCACCGAGATTCTCGATTTTTCTTGCTACTTCAGCGAATCACCATTTCATGCTGAGGTTCGCTTCATTCGCTGCGAAAAATCTCGAATCTCCACCGCACTTGGCATAATCTATGCAAATTTGTAGTGCGATTGTATGGCGACACGCCGTGTTTTTTTTTTAGGTGTAAACCGGTACAATAAATCCCCAAATAGTCAGCATTTTTGAACAAAGGAGTGCAAAATGTGCGAATCGCCAGCCCCCAATCGTAACAATCTTCCCCAAGATAAAAGCGTTTTAAGCCGCGCCCTGACGATCGCGCGATACGCGATTTTTGCGCTTCTGCTTGCTGGCGCATTTCTTCTGGCGTTTGCGTGGTATCGCGGCACTCACAGCAAAGGCTACACTGTTGTTACCTGTTCTGCACTATGGTTTAGCGTTATTGTTCCTTTTATTACGTTGATTGTGCTTTGCGTTTTTGTGCGCGGATGGCGTCTTGTTGTTGGCTCTACGATTTGCGTTTTGCTAATAGCGTCTTTCTTTGGGTTTATTGCGTTTCACGATTCAATCATGGGTTTTTTGAATGTTCCCTCCACAAATCCTTGGTTTGAATTCACGTGCAGCGCTTTGCTAAAAATTGCAACCGCATCTTTTGTTATTATGTGTTGTGTAAGCGTATTTTTGATTAGACGCAATTCAATGCACAAGATTAAAGGATGATTTGACGAATGCCTAAGTTTACAAAAATTGCCATTATTGGCGCTATGGAAGAAGAAGTTGCGCACATTGCCGGTTCTCTTAGCAATGTTAAGCATAATAAGGCAGCCAGCTTAGATGTATCTTGCGGTGTGCTTGAATGCGAAGATGGCGGAAAAATCGAAGTCGCTGCAACAGTTGGCGGAATGGGTCTTGTAAATGCAGCTGCAACCGCACAGTATTTAATTGATGCGTACAAGCCGCAGGCCGTAATCTTTTCGGGAATTGCGGGAAATCTCAATAAAAATTTGCATACGAATGATGTTGTTCTTGGAAAAACATTAAGATATTTAGACACCGACATGCGCATGATTAATCAGTGGAAGCCGTTTACAAACGAATATCATTCAGACGATTATCTTCTTAAAACTGCAGACAGCGTTTTAACAAAGATGGGCATTAACCACATTTTGGGAACAATCGCCTCTGGTGGATATTTTGTAGACACGCCCGAAAAAGTGGCGGAAGTTATTGAGGCGACTCAAGCGGATGCTGTAGAAATGGAAGGCGCTGCGATTCTTCACGTTGCTGCAAGAAACGACGTTCCAGCGTTAGTTGTGCGCGCAATGAGCGACAATGCAGACACAAAATACGAGGAGTTCCACACTTTCGACATATCCGAATACGCGGATACAGCTGCAAAAATGACGGTAAATATTGCTAGGAATTTGTAGAATTCAACACGCCGATGTGGTCGCCGACGTGCTGCATCGCCAAACAAAAGGCGAGTAGCGCTAAATGCCGCCATTTTCTGAGTGCAATCAGATTTTGGCGGCAAGGTTTTTACCCCCCTCTTATGATTGGCATCGTTAATAGAAGAAAAAAGGTAATAAGAAATAAAAGATGCCAGTTTTAGACATTAGTTTAAATAGTTTAAGAGGAAAATTTGCGGTAGGTTATACGAGAAACGCAGATTGGCTGGCATGATGGCAATTCTTCTTGAAAGGAATGAAGAATATGCGTAAAAATGCAGTAAAAAATAATGCAGTAAAAAATAAATCAATCAAGTTGAACACAAATTTGAACATTCGCGCGATTGCAGCAGGATTGCTAGCGTCCGCAACTTTAGTGAGCTTTGCAGCTTGTGGAGATAATGTTCCTGCAAGTAATTCGCAATCGTCCGCAAATACTAGCGCAAAAATCGTAGGAAACTTCCAAGGTTCGGGTGCATCTTCCCAGCAGGTTGCTGTAGAAGCGTGGATTGCAGGATTCCAATCAAAAAATCCTGGCGCAAAAATCGCATATAATCCAACTGGCTCGGGTGCAGGAGTTACAACGTTTATGACGGGAGCCACAGCGTGGGCTGGGTCCGATAAATCGCTAAGCGACGACGAGTTAGAAAAGTCAAAGTCGGTTTGTGCTAATGGCACTACGGCTTTCGACGTTCCAGTATACGTTTCTCCAATCGCAGTAATCTTTAATCTAAAAGGCATTTCGGATGCTGGAAAACACATAAATATGGATGCTTCTACAATCGCAAAAATCTTCGACGGCAAGATTACGCGTTGGAATGATGATGCGATTAAATCGCAAAATCCAAAGCTAAAGCTACCAGATAAGCCGATTACAGTTGTTCACAGGTCCGATAAGTCTGGCACAACGCAGAACTTCTTAAGCTACATAAAAGACGTTGCGCCAAGCGATTGGTCCTACGATCTTAGCGAAAATTGGCCAAATAGCGTGGGTCAGGGCGCAAAAGGCACGTCTGGCGTTGTTTCCACAATACGCATGGCAGACGGAGCGATTGGATACGCGGACTTTTCGCAAGTTGGAAAGCTTGGAACTGTGGCAGTAAAAGTGGGAGATTCTTACAACGAGATTAGCCCAGAAGGTGGCTCTATAACCGTTAATGATTCAAAGGTTGACGAAGATGCTGCAGCAAAATCAAAGCACCGCGTTGTTGTTAAAATAAACCACAAGACGGAAGAAAAAGGCGCTTACCCAATTGTGCTAGTTTCTTACGATATTGTGTGCGGTGCTTACAAAGATGCTGCAACAGCACGATTTGCAAAGTCTTGGCTTAGCTACGTTACTAGCAAAGATGGTCAGGCTGCGGCTCAAGGCGCTGCTGGAACTGCGCCTTTGCCAGAAAAGCTTATGGGCAGGATTAACAAGTCGATTCAGTCTATAGGCAAGTAAAAATAGTAATTTGCCAAGATTTTAGAGTAGTTAATAGAGTAGTCAATATATTGCTACTGATAGCATTTATATAATGACTACAAAAGGAGCATGAGTGAGTTCTAAACAAAGAACTGAAATCAGTAAAGATGTGCGCAAAAGTGGCCATTTTGCCGACCGCTTGTTCAAAAGCGTAGCTATTGCTTGCGGATTGCTGATTTTAATGGTGCTTACAGCTGTGGCGCTGTTCTTGCTGTTTCAAGCGTGGCCGATTGTAGGCGCAAACAAAAGCCAAGTAAGTCAAGTATTTTTAGACTTTACGGGCGGTAAAGCGCACGATTTCCTAAGCTACGTAGCGCCAATGGTTTTTGGAACTGTTCTTATGTCTGCGCTCGCTCTGCTCCTTGCATTCTTTGTTTCGATTGGAATCGCGCTGTTTATAAGCCACTATGCTCCGCCAAAAATGGTGCCGCTTTTAAGTGGTGTAGTCGACTTGCTTGCTGCGATTCCGTCCGTAATCTACGGTCTTTGGGGCGGATTGGTGCTAGTTCCATCCATATACCCATTCTGGAAGTTTATCTCGCACATTTTTGGCTGGATTCCGCTTTTTGCAGGTCCTGCGGCAAGTCCTTCGCGTAGTGCTGCAACCGTTAGTGTTGTTCTTGCTGTTATGATTTTGCCGATTATAACTTCTATGGCGCGAGACATTTTCCAGCAAGCTCCGCGATTGCAGCAAGAAGGTGCGCTTGCTCTTGGTGCCACAAAGTGGGAGATGATAAAGCTAGCGGTTTTGCCGTTTGCAAAGTCTGGAATTGTTTCCGCGTCTATGCTTGGTCTTGGTCGCGCTTTGGGCGAAACAATGGCAGTTCTTATGATTTTGTCTCCAGGATTCACCTTTAAATTCAACATTTTGCAAGCTTCACAAAACCAGACGATTGCAGCAAACATAGCAGCGCAATACCCAGAAGCCAACGGATTGGGTGTTAGTGCGCTTATTGCTACAGGTTTGGTGCTGTTTGTTATTTCATTCGCTGTAAACCTTATTGCTCGCAAAATCACGGGAAAGGCGAGTGCATGATGCAAAATTCAGAATCGTTACAAGCTGGCTCTGTTAGCGCAAGCAGCGAATCCCCAAAAATCGACTTTAACAAGTTCCGCCCAACGCGCTCTAGAATCGCAAGCCGCAAGCGAAAAGACGCGTTTATGCGCGTGCTAATCTTCCTGTCTTTTGTAGTTGCTCTAATTCCGCTTCTTTCTTTGCTCTTTACGACTATTGTAAACGGCATTAAGCGACTAAACCTTGACTTTTTAACGCATAATATGACGTATGTAGTTGGTGGCGCTGCTACTGGCACAGGCGGTTACGGCGGTATTTTGCACGCCATTATTGGAACTTTGGAGATTACTTTTGGCGCAATGCTGATTTCGATTCCGATTGGAATTATGTGCTCCGTGTATTTGATTGAGTATGCGCGAGGAAGTCGCTTAGCTACGTTGATTAATCTTGTTGTAGACGTTATGAGCGGAATACCTTCGATTGTGGCTGGCTTGTTTGCGTTTTCTAGCTTTACGATTTTTGTGGGTCCTGGAACAATCAACGGCTTTGAAGGGTCGGTTGCGCTTTCGCTGCTTATGCTTCCGACTGTTGTTAAGTCGTGTCAAGAAATGCTAAAAATTGTGCCGAACGATTTGCGAGAAGCGGCGCTGGCTCTAGGCGTTACAAAGCAGCGCATGATTACAAAAATCGTGTTGCGAACCGCCTTGCCTGGCATTGTTTCTGGCTGCATTCTTGCGGTTGCGCGCGTGGTTGGAGAGACGGCTCCGCTTTTAATGGCAGCTGGGTTTATTGCGTCCACGAATTTCAATCTTTTTGACGGGCAAATGACCACTTTGCCAGTGTACGTTTACCAAGAGTATTCAAAGCTTTCGGCGAATTGCCCAGCTAACGCGCCATCTTCGTGCGTTACTACGATTCCAATGGAGCGAGCATGGGCAGCGGCTCTTGCCTTGATTGTGATTGTTTTGCTGCTGAATATTGTTGGGCGAGTTGTGGCGCGCGTGTTTTCAGTAAAAGCAAAGTAAGACGAAGGATTTTAGAAAGTGAGGCGCAAATGGGTCAGCGCATTGATGTTAAGCATTTGAACATTTACTATGGCGATTTTCTAGCAGTAGAAGACGTTAACATAAGCATTGAGCCAAACAAGGTTACGGCTTTTATTGGGCCTTCGGGATGTGGAAAATCAACGGTTTTGCGCACTTTAGACCGCATGCACGAGATTACTCCAGGTGCTCGCGTGGAAGGTCAGGTGTTGCTTGAAGGCCGTGATTTGTATGGCAAAGACGTGGATCCTGTGGCAGTTCGCCGAGATGTTGGAATGGTGTTTCAGCGCCCAAATCCTTTCCCAACAATGTCTATTCGAGAAAACGTTCTTGCAGGAGTTCGCTTAAATAATCGCCATATTTCAAAGCAAGATGCCGACGACCTAGTTGAGTGGGCTTTGCGCGGCGCGAATTTGTGGAACGAAGTTAAAGATAGACTAGATAAGCCAGGAATCGGGCTTTCTGGCGGCCAGCAGCAACGACTTTGTATTGCGCGAGCAGTGGCTGTGCATCCGCAAGTGCTTCTTATGGACGAGCCTTGCTCTGCTCTTGACCCGATTTCTACTCTTGCTGTAGAAGATTTGATTAACGAGCTTAAGCGCGATTACACGATTGTGATTGTAACGCACAACATGCAGCAGGCAGCGCGCGTTGCCGACTACACCGCGTTCTTTAACCTTAAGGCGGTTGGAAAACCAGGGCATCTTGAGTATTTTGCAGATACAACCACTATGTTCAACAATCCGCGTAATACGGAGGCGGAACGCTACATTTCTGGCCGCTTTGGGTGATTTTTGCATTCGTGCGATCCACTACACGTTTTCTTTGCATGGTTCTTTACATGATTTTCTTTGGTCAGCACGTGCGCGTAAGGTCGAACCTGTTCGGTTGTTCAAAGTTCTATAAGTCGTTTCAAATTTCGCGAGTTTTCTAGCGTGTTTATTCGGCTTGTGCTTTGTGCGTCGAGCGAGTCGCAGTAACCTCTGCGTGAATGCCCAAATGTAATTGCGTCCGCGATTGCTCAAGTGCTATCGCCACGCTTTTTATGGTCTTTTGCGCTGTAAACCAAGGAACAGAGAGTTTATGGAAAAGTTCTTCCATCTCAAAGAAAACGGCACGAATGTATCAACGGAGATCACTGCAGGTCTCACTACATTCTTTGCAATGTCGTATATTATCGTCGTAAACCCAATGATTTTAAGCCAAACTGGCATGCCTAAGGGTGGCGTTTTCCTCGCTACAATCATCGCAGCAATTATTGGCACGCTTGTTATGGGCTTGTTTGCTAACGTGCCTTACGCTCAAGCTGCTGGCATGGGTCTTAACGCATTCTTCACATACACAGTTTGCTTTGGCTTGCATTTTACGTGGCAAGAAGCCATGTGCATGGTGTTCTTGTGCGGTTTAATTAACATTATTATTACCGTTACCAAGATTCGTAAGATGATTATTCGTGCCATCCCAACTTCGTTGCAACATGCGATTGGTGGTGGCATTGGTTTATTCGTTGCATACGTTGGCATTATGAGCGTTGGCTTAATCACCTTTACTTCCAAGGATCCTGCTGCCGCTGCTAAGAGTAAGCCAACCGCTGCTATTCCAGGTCTTGCAGTTATTAACAATCCTGTTTTGTGGCTATTCCTTATTGGACTTGTTTTGGCTATTGTTCTTACTGTTCTTAAGGTTCGCGCAAGCTTGCTTATTACGATTATTGCAACCTCTTTGATTGGCATTCCGCTTAGCTTGACTTCGTTAAATAACGCTGTTTCTGTTACAGATGCTTTTGCTCAGCTTCCAACCACCTTTGGTGCTATTTTTGGTCCGCAAGGTTTCCCTGCTCTCTTCTCTAATCCAGCACGCATTCCGCTTGTTTTGGTAACTATTTTCGCCTTCTCTATGTCGGATACTTTCGACACTCTTGGCACGTTTATTGGTACTGGCCGCAGAACTGGCATTTTCTCTGAGGCAGACGAGAAGGCTTTGGAAAACGGATCTGGCTTTAGCTCCAAGATGGATCGCGCGCTGTTTGCTGATTCGATTGCAACTTCAGTTGGCGCAATTTGCGGTACTTCTAACACCACTACTTACGTTGAGTCTGCTGCTGGTATTGGTGCTGGTGGCCGCACTGGTTTGACTTCTGTAGTTGTTTCTGTGTGCTTTGCACTTTCGATTGTGCTTGCGCCTTTGGCTAGCGCTGTTCCTGCTGCTGCTACGGCTGGCGTGCTTGTAGTTGTAGGCTGCATGATGGCAAGCTCGCTGAAGGAGATTGCTTGGGATGATATTTCTGAAGCTATTCCTGCGTTCTTCGCTGCCGTGTTTATGGCGTTCTCTTACTCGATTTCTTACGGCATTGCCGCTGGATTCATCATGTACTGCTTAGTTATGACTTGCAAGAAGCGTGCTAAAGACGTTCATCCAATGCTTTGGATTGTTTCGCTTTTGTTCATTCTTGACTTTGTTGCTAACGCAGTTTTGTAAATCTGTTAGTTTGTATTAGTTAAGTTAGATATTAGTTAGATATTAATTTAATTAATTATTTTAAGAGCGTATTTGGTGCGTACGGTTGCTTTCGACTTTTCCGCGTGAGTTTGGGATAAGTCGCAAGCAACCGCGCGTGTTGAGTACGCTCTTAAATAATCTTAAATAAAAATAAATTATAAAGTTTGCGAAAAAATATTGACATTGTCACAAGTAGGTATTAAACTTGCCCAACGTAAACCACAGACCGTTGGTGGAGTCGAAAGATTCCTGAAAATGATGTGTCATGCCAGCACAGGTTGAGCAGTGATTGTTGCGATTTATTTGCGATTTTTCACAAACTTTTTAACACTATGTGTTTTTTGGATGCTCTGCCGTGCGCAGGGCTTTTTTGATATGTTATTTCCATTCCGACGGCCAATTTAGGAAGGAACGCCATGAAGAGGCCCGAAAAGGAAGCGGTAGTTGCAGAGCTTACGGATTTGTTCCGTAACGCCGACGCTGTCTACCTTACCGAGTACCGCGGGCTTACAGTTCCGCAGATTTCTTCTCTGCGCGAAAAGCTAGGCCGCGATACTTCCTACTCTGTGGCTAAGAATACGCTTGCTCGCATCGCCGCTAAGGAAGCGGGCATTGAAGGTCTTGATGAGCTTCTTGCTGGCCCAACTGCAATCACCTTTGTAAAGGGCGATTTCATTGAGGCTGCTAAGACCTTGCGTGATTTTGCCAAAGAGAATAAGACCCTCGTCATCAAGGGCGGTTTCGCAGATGGAACCGTTTACGATGCCGAAGGCGCCAAGCAGCTGGCAGACCTCAAGTCTCGCCCAGAATTGCTTTCCGAGATGGCTGGCGCGCTCAAGGGCACCATGTCCAAGGCCGCCTACCTGTTCAACGCTTTGCCAACCAAGGCAGTGCGTACTATCGACGCTTTGCGCGAGAAGCAGGAAAAGGCCGCTTGATTCCCTTGCAGCTTGCTGCATGAGACCAAAAAATAATAAAAATGTTATGGCTCTAAGGCACAAGGTGTGTCTGGCCAAGTAAGAAAGGAAGCCATTATGGCTAAGCTCACTAGCGAAGAGCTTCTTGAAGCTTTCGGTGAAATGACCCTCGTCGAGCTTTCTGAGTTCGTCAAGGCCTTTGAAGAGAAGTTCGATGTTGAGGCTGCTGCTCCTGTAGCTGCTGTTGCTGCTGCTCCAGCCGCTGCCGCTGGCGCTGCTGAGGAAGAGAAGGACGAGTTTGACGTTGTCCTCGCTTCTGCAGGTGCTCAGAAGGTTGCCGTCATCAAGGCTGTTAAGGCTTTGACTGGCCTCGGCTTGAAGGAAGCTAAGGACATTGTTGACAATGCTCCAAAGCCAGTCCTCGAGAAGGCTAAGAAGGAAGATGCCGACAAGGCTAAGGCTGCTCTCGAAGAAGCCGGCGCAACTGTTGAACTTAAGTAGTTCTAGGCTCTTTTGTTAACGCAGGCGGCTGGTTGCTGGTGCAATTTGCTAGTTAGTGATTTGCTAGTGCACTAGTCGCGAATGCGTTTTGAACGCGGCAAGGTTTTCGTGGTTTCACGGATTCCTTGCCGCATTTTTATTGTTCTAATCGCTGTTTTGAGCTACAACATGCGGAAATAGTTGACGGATTTTGTACCACATTTGGCCTAAAACACGTACAAACTCGGGAAAACATTTCACTAAATCGTCGCGGCAAAGTGGCATAATAGGAAAGCTTGTGACTGGAGGAGTAATCCGCTAGCACAGCACAGCAATATAAGTTGCGGGAGGATCCTTAAAACGGCTTAATATCAACGTTTTAGGGCGCCGAATGAACCGCTTCAAAAGAAAGAAGAACCATATTATGGCTCCAAAAAAGAAAGTCTCTGCGCTTATTAAGCTCGAGATTCAGGCTGGTAAAGCAAATCCAGCCCCACCACTGGGTCCTGCTTTAGGCTCCCACGGCGTAAACATCATGGACTTCTGCAAGGCCTATAACGACCAGACGAAGGACAAGATGGGTCAGATCGTCCCAGTAGAGATTACTGTTTACGAAGATCGTTCCTTCACATTTATTCTTAAGACTCCACCAGCTGCTGCTTTGTTGCTTAAGGCTGCTGGCATTCCTAAGGGCACCGAGAACCCATTGACCCACAAGGTTGGCTCTGTGACTAAGGCTCAGGTGCGCGAAATCGCCGAAATCAAGATGCCAGATCTTTCTGCACGAGATGTTGAAGCTGGTATGAAGATTATCGCGGGCACTGCTCGCTCGATGGGTATTACCGTTACCGACTGAAAGTGAGTGGAAAAAATGGTGAAGCGTTCTAAGAAGTATCGTGAAGCGGCTGAGAAGATTGACCGCAACAACCTTTACACCCCAGCTGAGGCTATTGCTTTGCTTAAGAGCATGCCAAAGCACGCTTTCGACGAGTCTGCTGAGGCTGTTATGCGCCTTAATGTGGATCCTCGCAAGGCGGATCAGTTGGTTCGTGGCGTTGTGAACTTACCTAATGGCACTGGTAAAACCGCTAAGGTTTTGGTGTTTGCTCGTGGCCCAAAGGCTACTGAGGCTCAAGAAGCTGGCGCAGACATCGTTGGTGATGACGAGCTTATCGAGAAGGTTGCCGGTGGCTTCCTTGACTTCGATGCCGTTGTTGCAACCCCAGACATGATGGGTAAGGTTGGTCGCCTTGGTCGTGTGCTTGGTCCTCGTAGCTTGATGCCAAATCCTAAGACTGGCACCGTTACAATGGATGTTGCAAAGGCTGTTGCCGATATTAAGGGTGGTAAGATTGAGTTCCGCGTTGATCGTCAGGGCAATCTTTCCTTCCTCTTTGGCAAGCTTTCCTTCGACGAGAAGGCTCTTGAAGAGAACTTCAAGGCTGTTGCCGATGAGATTCGCCGCTTGAAGCCTACTACCATCAAGGGTCGTTACATCACTAAGGTAACGATTACCTCTACAATGGCTCCTGGTATTCCAGTGGATATTGCAAGCATTGCTGCGTGATTTTTAGCTAAGCATAGCTGCGTAATTTTTTAGCGCTGAAAATAGTGTGTTCTTTTATAGAATGCGTTGTTTTCGGCGCTTTTTGCTTTAGTGCGCAGAATCGCGGATGCGTCCAATCGTAATTGCAGTTTGTAAAACGTATGCTTCACGCGGATCGGTGGCGTCCCAGCCTGTTGTTTGTGCAACTTTGCGCAGTCGATATCGTATTGTGTTTGGGTGCACATTAAGGTTGTGTGAAGTTTGGTCTAGTGCACCGCCAAATCGCAAGAAAGCATCTACAGTTTGCAAAGTCGGGTCGTCTGGGTTGTATGGTGCCAAGCTCTGATATACCTTAGTATATAAGGTTTCTACGGCGGTTTCGTCGCCTATAAGCGCGCGCTCTGGCAGTACGTCGTCGCAGCGTATTATTTGCGGCAAATGTGTTACAGATGGCGCAACAGCAAGCGCTGCTAGAGTTGCTGTGATTTCTTCGCATATTTCTTTTGCGCCGACCGCAATTTCGCTTATGCAAATTGGCTTACCTGATTTTGTAAATACTTCGCAAAGTTTGTTTAGCGCGTCTTGGTTTGGGTTTTCTTTTAAAGCTAGGATGATTATGTGTGACGGGGCAGGAAATTCATCGCTTTCTTTTGCTTGAGGTTTTGCGGCTATTTTCCATGTTTTTGTTCTAGATGTAATTGCGTCTTTTTGAACGCGGTCTACTATCGCATCGTATGCTCCACATGCGCCAAGTTGTGTCCATATGGTTCGTCGTAAAGTGTCTGTGTTGTTTTTCGGCGCGTGAGTTGTTGTTTTTCGTGTTGGACTGTCTTCGTTTATGTCGAGTGTTTCGTATGTACCAGCTATTGCCAGGAGTCGCGTATTTTCTTGCCATTGTAATAGGTGCATTAGCGCACTTACGCGGCTGTCACAGATTCCGTTCATAAGGCACGTTCCGATTAGCGTGTGCAATCGTAAGCGTGTTGATGCGTCAAAAACTTTGCCGTCTCGAATATCAAAAATTCCAAATGTATCTTCGCTTTTTGGAGCGCATGGCATTGGCGTAAATTGTGGTGTTGTGCTAGTAGCTTTTTCTGTAGTTTCGTTTGATTGTTTTCTGCGCCATAAAAGATGATGTTTTTTATGTGTTTCTGTTTGGTTTTGGTCTTGAGTTTCTTCGGCTTTTTCATCGCTGGTTGCTTGCGATTTTTCCTTAGCTTCGTTTGAGTTCCTATTATAAATATTGTTTCCGTTTGGCAATATTCCTGTAAGAATTGTTAGAAAATCAACATCTTCTGTGATGTTGCTAGTAGTACTATAGTCTACGTCATGAAGCTTGCTGGTTGTGTCAGCAGTAGAGTCGCCAGCAACCGCGCTATCGTAAAGTTCGTTGTTCATTTGTCACCTCCAATCGTTTCTATATTTAATTTTGGCAATTTTGGCAACTGTGAAGTATTTTCTATTTTTGTATTTGACGTTATATCTATAATATTATCTCTGCCAAGCAATTTAGACTCTCTTAAAAATGTTAGAGCCGTAAAGAAGAATACGAACGTAATAGGGAGCATATGTCGTTCAAAATTGTTTGCAGGAGCCAGCACCATTACTCCCATTAACAGCGCAAGAGGAATATGCAAAACGAGTGTTTTCCAACGTTTAAGAACGATTTCTGCAACTCCGATAAGCAGTGTGCCAACAACATACAGGTTTCCGTGAATCAGCCAACCTAAAATCGGCGTATTACTCCACGATTCAACAGTATTTGAAACACCTGCACGCCATTCTGGTAGCCAGTAGCGTATCCACTCTGAGTTTTTTATGTTGTCAGTATTTATGTAGTATTCTGGTCCGACATAAGGGATGTCTAGAATGTCAAAATAACCGTAGGATTTGGCTAAGAATGCGTCCGTTGCAACAATTGGACTGTGTTTAACCATAAGCCACCATGCGTGGTTAAACTTTTTCATGTCGTCTTTTGTAATGTAACGCCAACGGTAGCTCACTTTTTTAGACTGTAAGCCAGAAGATTTTACAGGATCTGCGTCTTGAGGTGTGTATGCTTCAGCGGTTTGGTTGAGATTAAAAATTGGCGCAATTTCTCGTGCTGCTTTATGAGGTATGCTTTTTGGATCTAGTTTTGCGATTCTGGCTATTTGCTGAAGTTGTACTCCGCGGCTTTCAATAGGATCTCCATTTATTATGGCTCCGCTAGATATGGCTATTACTATGGCTCCGTGTATAAGAATTGTTGGGAGCAGAATGCATAAAACCCATATTTTCCAACGTTTTATGCTGTAAAACATTAGAAGTACAAATTGAATTACAAGAATATACCACGCGTATTTTGCTGCGATTAGCATAATGCAAACGCTTATTATCAGTTCAAGAATCGTATGTTTGCGTGAAATTTTTGTGTTTTGTATTGTGCAGTGTAGTTCGTAAGATATTCCAAACCACCATACGAATGCAAATGCGAATAATGGTGATTTTGTTAGTGCGATTGTTGAAAAAACTACAAGTGGACTGAATAAAAATGTGATTATTACGGCTGCGCGGAAGAAGATTGGTGTTGGTAAGGCGGTTTGCGTTTCGTTTGTTTTAGATTTAGCCCACGGTGTGTTTAGGAATCGGTTTGCTGTGGCGGCACAACACCATGCTGCAAAAATGAATTGCATAATTGCAAGTAGTATGATTCCAGCATCGTTTGATTCGGTAAAATATCGCGATACTGCTGCTACGGCACCGTAAATTAATGTTAAAACAATGTTGTGTTGGTCGCTTAAATACGTAGGTTTTGCCGGCCAAAGATAGTGTGCTGTTGGGTAGATGTCTGCTGGAACAAAGCTAAAGAATCCAATGTATGGTTGTTTTATGCCAGTTATTTGGTTCCATGTCCAGCTGTATTCTCGGATTTGTGAGCAAATATCGGCTCCATAAGCTGCTAGAAGTGTTATTGGTGCCCACAGCCAGCCGATAATCAGTGTTAGGAAAATGTTTCGTTTTCTACAAGTTGAATGGTAAAAACACCATTCTAGAGTACGTTTTATTGAAAAAATTATCTTAGGCTTTTTAGCGGCGATGCTTCTAAATGGGTGAAAAAGTGGTTTTGTGATTTTGTAAGTTGTGATTTTTAGTATTTTTAGTATTTTGTCGTTTTTGTCGTTTTTGTTATTTTTCCCAAAATGAATGATGAATCTTAAAATAGCGTAATAAACGCAGAATACTGCTGCAAAAATAAGTGCGTTAACCCAATTAAAATCGGTTAAAGATCCCTGATTGCGGTAAATCACGCCTAAGCTTGTGCAAAGAGCGAGCCAGATGCAAGTAAATAGTATTAGTGCTTGAGTCGCAAGCTGACTTACGAGATTAAATATTGATGTTTTTGTCAAGCTTGTTTTTGATGTGCTTGTTTTTGGATCGATTTTCATTTCAGATTTCGTATCTGGTTTTATATCGTTTTTCGTATCTGGTTTTGCATTGCAAGTATCAGTAGGTTCTGCGACTGTTTTTGCGCTCGCATAGTCATTTTTAATGAATTTCATATTGGCCTACTGATTTTTAATCCTAATAAGTAATTTGTGTAAAGTACTTGTGTAAATTATACCTGTTGCACAATCTTTTTAAATTATATTAAAATTTCTATAATTTCTGTATGAGTAATTTTTTTGAACGCACTAAAAATGTTGCAGACGGTTTTGTTTATTTTGAAGTTATTGATTCAACGCAGAATTACGCACGCAAAATTCTCGCTGATGGGTGCGCTTATGGGTGTACTGATGATTGCGGCAATATCCGTTTTGTAAAAAGACAAGACGAGTTGCCTGCGATTTATGTTGTTGCTGCTTGCCATCAGACAGAAGGCAAAGGAAGATTGTGTAGAAAATGGGTTAGTAAGCCTTTTGAGAGTTTACTAGCTTCTTTTGCCACGATTTTGCCAAGTAGCATTGTTAAGAATCCAAGTTACAATGGCTGGCTGCCTATAATTGCTGGTCTTGCTACGCGAGATTCGATTATTGGCGCGTTAAAAGAGTTTGGCTCTACGCAGATTGAAAATGGGGAATTGCCAGATTATAGCAAGATCAGTCTTAAATGGCCTAATGATATTTTTATTGGTGACTGTAAAGAAGGTGGGGTTTTAACGGAGATTGTTTTGACTCCAAAAACGGTTGCTGGCGATATTGCCGATCCTAATATTGGAGTTATTTTCGGGATTGGTTTAAATCTTTTTATGGATAAGCAGTCGCTTCCAATCGAGGAAGCAACTTCGCTTAAAATGCATTACGATAATCTGCCAGATTTTGCTGAGCTTGGGGATAATATAGCCGCGCGATTGGTGGAAAATCTTAGGATTAGGTTGGGGAAGTTTGTAAAGAATACGAATGAATGCTCTTTGGATTTGCTTAAAGAGGCGAGCGAAGCGTGTTGGACGTTGGGGCGCAAGGTGATTGTTCGCGCGCCGAATGATGACGGCTTGGGGATTGATGCTGGAGTTGACGATTCTAATAACGCTGATGCTTATGATGTTGGTGCAAAAAGTTTTACTAGTGTAGAAGGAGTTGCTCAAAATCTTATGCGTGATGCTTCTATTCAAGTGCGTAAGGATTCTGGGCAGATAATAACTGTTCGCACTGGTGATGTTTGTGCTGTGCGAATTTAGGTGACTTCGTGTGCTGCGCTTTAAGCGCTCATGCAAGTCGCTTTGCCCGTGTTTGTTTCTTTTATCCCGCGTTTGTTCCCAAAACCACCAAATGCGTAAACAAACGCGGGAAGGTGTTCTTGGTTTTGTTTATTTTATCCCGTGTTTGTTCCCAAAATCGACAAATACGTAAACAAACACGGGCAAGTGTTCCCGCATTTGTTTCTATATTTGCTCAAAAAGGGAACAAATGCGGGGTAAGAGATAGATAGAGTGAAGAGTGGTGGGGTAAAGAGTTGTGTGCGATTGTCTTGTAGCGTGGCATTTGGTGTGATGTTAGTGCGGTGTTAGTGTGGTGTCGGCGTGTTGCGTGTGTGATGTGTGTGGAATGTTGATTTTTCAATGGTTTTATAGTGTTAGTGTTCTTGCTTGAGTAGTTTCCTGAGAAAAGTCTGGGAAAATTCTTTAAAAACCTTGAAACAATGTGTTTTTACGGTTTTATTAGTGTTAATCCACAAATATTATGGTGAAAATAGTTTTTATTGTGGATTAGTTTGTGTGTAACATTATTTTTTTCTGTTTGTTTTGTGTGGCTGCCTCTTGACTTTTTTAAACGGGGGGGGGGTATGTTAATAACAGCTGCTAGCTAGATGCTCTGGTTGGTGGTTATCCACAATGTTTTGAATGTTGTTGGATTTTAATGTTTTCTCTTCGCGTGTTTTACGTGGAGGAGAAGAAGAAAGGAAATTAAAATGATGAATAAGAAGGCTATCGCCGCTTTCGCTGCTGGCGCAACTTTGCTTGCCGGCTTTGCAATGGCAACCCCAGCAATGGCTGCTCCAACCTGCCCAGCGCCTGCACCACTCAAGAGCGTTGCTAAGACTGCTGCTGATGCTGCTTACACTGCTTATGACGAAGCTAATACTGTTCTTAAGGGTATGACTGTTTCTGAGGATGCTACTGGTGCTGTGCCAACTATCACACCAGCAGCTGGTAAGACTGTCGCCGCCTATTACAATGTGAACGCTGATACTACTATCGAACTTTTTGATAAAGCAATTAAGGCTGACATTAAGGAGGGCGAGGCTGGGAATCTTCGTGCTTTTGCTGCTAAGCGTAATGCTCATGTTGCTTCTCTGAATGCTTATAATGCTCAGAAGAGCAAGGTGGCTGAACTTTTGCAGAAGTGGGTTGATGCAAAGTATGTTCTTGAGCATTGCGCAACTCCAGATCCAACTAAGGATGAGCTTAATCGTGCTGAGATTAAGAAGGTTTACGACGCTAAGCAGGCTAAGGATAATAAGGAAGATATTCTTAATAAGAAGCAGAAGGCTTTTGATGATGCTTTCAAGGCTTTGAAGGCTGCTACTGCCGAGTTTAAAGCTCGTAAGGCTGCTGTTGATGCTGCGCAGGATGCTATCGATAAGTTCGAGGCTTCTGGCGTGACTGATTCTGCTACTCTCCAGAAGTTAAACGATGCTCTTAAGCGTGCTAATGCTCATTATCTTCGCGCTACTACAGCCCTTGGAGATGCTCAGAAGGCTTACGATGATGCTTTGAGTGCTGTTAAGAAGGCTGTTTCTGATTACAATGATGCTTTGGCTGAGTACAAGCGAGTTTACAATGAGGCTGTTGCTATGGGTATTAACCCAGATGATTTGCCACCAGTTGTGACTGATGATCCTTTGGATCCAAAGTTCCCAACCGTTCCAGATGCTCGTGATCTTTATTCTAAGTCTTTGAAGGGCGAGTTTGGTAAGGCTGTTCAGCAGGCTGCTCAGAAGGCTGAGGCTGGTAAGAATGCTCCAGCCGCTGCTGGCGCTCAGGGTGCTCCAGCTGCTGCTGGTGCTGCCGCTGGTAAGGCTGGTGCCGCTGCTGGTGCTGCTAAGGGTGAGCTTGCTGGTATGGGCGCCAAGGGTGGCCATGGTAAGGGCAAGGCTGGCGAGCAGCTTGGTAATGCTGGTGTTGGTGTTGCTTTGACTGCTTTGGCTGCTTCTATGCTTGCTGGCATGGGTGCTGCTGTTCGCAAGATGCGTCACTAAACTAAAAGCACGTTAAGTGTTATCAGTGAGCGTGCTGCGTATTTTTCAGTGCGCTCACTTCTATGATTTTGCTCTCAACTGTGGTAGTTTTCTTTGATTCTGCCGCAAGTTTTCTTACAGGATTGTATTACTGGTTTTTACTGTTTTGCTTAATTTCCTTTTTTCGCAGTGGATTCTGGTGATGCTGGTTTTGTGAGTTGACTGTTGAGGGTAATTAGCAGTGCTGTTTTTGCTAGGGACAGTAATAGTGCTGTGATTATTAAGGGCTTGGAGATAGATGCTACTAGGGGCGTCAACTCTCCGAGCCTTTTTTGTGTTTGTTTATTTTTATCCCGAGTTTGTTCCCAAAACCACCAAATACGTAAACAATCTCGGGAAAATGTTCTTGTTTTTGTTTATTTTATCCCGTGTTTGTTCCCAAAATCGACAAATACGTAAACAAACACGGGCAAGTGTTCCCGCATTTGTTCCTATATTTGGTGTTTTGGTAAACAAACGCGGGAAGGTGTTCTTGGTTTTGTAGTCAGATTTAGTGGTTCTGGGAACAAATGTGGGCTTATGTTCTTATGTTTTGACTTTAATAGCTTATTTTGTACTTCTGCTAATAAGCGTATTTCTTTTATGACTTAGTTTTTGATTCTCGTTTATATTGTCTATTATTGATGAAGATATTGTATCGTCTTCCTCATCCTCTATTCCAGTCATTTCTCTGATTATTTGGACATAATTTGTTTCACTAACATCATGATTTCCAACGATTTTTCCTTGTCTTAGTACAACTATCCTAGTTGCAACTGCAAATACGTCTGGAAGATTATGGCATACCAATATAATTGTGCGACCCTGTGATCGTAGGCGTTTCATATAAGATAGGGTTTCAGCTGTTTGTGTTAAAGATAATGAAGCTGTAGGTTCGTCTAATAGTATGAGTTTTGGATCCGATAGTAGCATTCGTGCCAATGCGACAGTTTGACGTTGTCCACTTGATAGTAATCGTATTGGAGTATGTATTCTTATGGCACATGTTAGTTCTTGTAATGCCTTTCGGGCTTCACACGCCATTGCATCTTTATTGAGTGTATGACATGATTTATTTCGCATCTCTTTGCCTAAGAATAGATTTGATGCAACGTCCAAATTATCGCAAAATTCTTGTCCTTGAAAAACTGTTGCTATTCCAAGATCATTTGCTTCTCGTATGGAGTGCAAATTCACTTCTTTATCTTCAAAGATCATTCTTCCTTTTGTTGGTTGGATCAAACCAGATATTGTTTTAATAAGAGTGGATTTTCCGACGCCATTGTCTCCAACAATTGCCACTATTTCTTTGCTATAAATATCGAGTGTTATTGATTTAAGCGCTTCGGTAAAGCCAAAGTTTACGCTAATATCTTTTAGCTGTAGGAGTGGATTTTGTCCGTACATTACGTCTCCTTGTTGATATTGCTAATAATATTGCAATCGATATTACAACCTATTTCTATAGGTGTTGAGATGTTTTGTGATGTATTTTTTCTGCAGCATCAATTCCTTCTAGTGCTGCTCCTAGTGCAGAACAATTAGTAAGATTTGATGCAACTACAACTTGTATAGGAGTTAAAACATCAGGGAATAGTAAGCGGTGCAATGACTCTCTAAAAGCATCGACGAAAACTGATCCACTTTGCACTAGGAGTCCTCCTATAACTACAATTTCAGGGTCTACTGATGTACATAGTTCTGCTGCTACTGTTCCTATTCGTATTGCAGTATCAGCTATGATACGTCTGCATCCTGGGTCTCCTTCATTTGCTAAACGTACAAGATCTTCTACAGTTAGATCTCCATGGGTAACTCTTAATAACGATGTTATTCGTTCTTCATTTATAAAAGTATTAAGGCACCCACGGTTTCCGCATGCGCAAATGCTTCCGAGTGGATCAACTTGAATATGCCCTATTTCTCCTGCCATTCCAGTTACGCCGCGCCATATTTTCCCATCTGCCATTATGGAGGCACCAGCTCCGTCATCGGTATTTATGTATATGAAATCTGTAGTTTTTGTAACAGATCCTGCTCTTGATTCCCATACTGCGCAACAGTTTGCATCGTTATCTAAAGTAACTGGAATATTAAAAATTGATTGTAGATACGAAATAATGTCGAAATTGTTCCAATGTGGCATAATGCCAGGTATTGCTATTGTTTTTGTACGTTTATCTATTGGTGCTGTTATAGATACGCCTATTGCTATTAGTTCTTTTGCAGATGCGTTTATGTTGGACAAAGTTTCATTTATGAGTAATGTTGCTCGTTCGAGAGTTGCATCTGGAATATGTTGTTTTGGTAATAGTAGTGTTCGTTCCGCGATTATGTTAAGTTCGTAGTCAATAAAAATTAGATCTAGAGAGTGTCTGCTAATTTTTAGTCCTACGCTTATTCCTTTTCTACGAGCTAAAGCTACGAGTGTTGCTCTTCTTCCGTTATGTATTGTGTTTTCTGTGTACAACCGCCCTTCTTTTACAAGTTGTCTTACAAGAGTTGATACGGTTGCAGTTGATAATCCTGTCGCTTCAGCAAGCTCTATTTGCGTAATTGCACCAAATCTGCGTATGTAAGAAAGTAATGCAGATCGATTAGCTTCTCGCAATGAAGTTTGGGATCCGAATAAATGCGACATAGTATAAGCATATCTATATTTTGAAGAATTGTCATTCATTGATTTGAAACTTTTGTTCTTTATTGGTTAAATTGGTTGAATTTATATTAAATAATTGGTACGAGCAGTTAATTCATGTAGATTAAGAATTGTATTAAATTTATATATTAAACAAAAAAATAGAAAAATTTGATTTATGTGTTTGACAACTTAACACAATAGTTTATAATAAAAAATTAGATAGCGTTGTAGCTGTCTATATCAAATAACCTTTTGATGCAAAGGAGCGTCGATGAACATAGGTAAAAAGGCAATCGCTTTATTTGTAGGTATTGCTGTAGTTGCTGGTTTATCAGCCTGTTCAGGTTCAAGAGGTGGTGCATCCAAAAACGTAAGTCAAGGAATTGAAAAAGGTGCCACCATTGGTGTCTCTATGCCAACAAAGTCGGAGGAACGTTGGAATAAAGACGGTAATAACCTAAAGAAGAAGCTAGAAGATGCTGGCTATAAAGTTATATTGAACTTTGCAGACGATAAACCAGCTCAGCAAAATGCAGATATTGAAAATATGATTAACAACGGCGCTAAGGTTGTTGTTGTTGCTGCAAAGGATGGTAGCGCTGTAGGACCTGCAGTAGAGAAGGCTCATGATGCTGGAGCTAAAGTAATTGCCTACGATCGATTGATTATGAATACAAAGGCTGTTGACTATTATGCAACATTCCAGCTTGAGCAGACTGGTATCCTTGAAGCAAATTATATTATTGATAAGTTGGGTCTTAAGAATGGTGCAAAGGGACCATTCAATATTGAGCTTTTCACTGGTTCTCCAGATGATAACAATGCTAAGTACTTCTTTAAGGGTGCATGGGATTTGCTGCAACCATACTTTAAATCTGGTGCCTTAGTTTCCCCATCTAATCATGGTGGTGGCGTGAATAAAGACTTTAAGGTTCAAGATTGGCAGAAGATTTCTGTTCAAGGGTGGAAAGCTGAACAGGCTCAAAAGGATATGGAATCAATTATTGATTCTGCATATGCTAAAGGTCAGCCACTACATGCAATATTAAGCCCTTATGATGGTATTTCGACTGGTGTTATCAACGCCATTGAATCTAAGCGTCCAGATTTAAAGCCAGGTACAGATAATTGGCCAATTATAACTGGACAGGATGCTATGGAGTCAGCTGTATCTTCAATTGCACGTGGAAAGCAGAGCCAGACAGTATTTAAGAATGTCAATAAGCTTGCTGAAGCCGTTTATCAGATGGTATTGGAAATTGCTAAAGGCAAGAAGGTGTCTGGTATTAACGGAAAGTTCAATAACAACAAGATAGACGTTCCTTCTAAATTGCTAAATCCACAAGATATTACTAAGGATAATCTTACTGACTTAGTGAAAGATGGCTATATAACACAAGAACGCTTTGATAAGTTAGTACATTAAAAATTAACTATCAATTTGAACTAATATGGGGGCACGATTAGTGCCATAGTTGTGCCCCCATTAGTTGAAACTGTGCGTTGTAATGATTGGAAGTAGATGATGTCGCATAAAGACACAATATTGAGTATGCAGCACATCACAAAAACGTTTGGTTCACTAAAAGCTCTTACTGATGTTAATCTTTCGGTTGATCGCGGTGAAATTCATGCAATTTGCGGCGAAAATGGTGCTGGTAAATCTACGTTAATGAATGTGCTATCAGGTGTTTATCCTTACGGATCTTACACGGGAAAGATTATATTTAACGGAAAAGAGTGTAAATATAGTAATATTAAAAATTCAGAACGTGATGGAATTGTTATTATTCATCAGGAGCTGACTTTAAATCCATTTCTTTCAATTTCCGAAAATATTTTCATGGGAAATGAATGCTCAAAAAATGGAGTAATTGATTGGAGCGAAACTCGAGCTAAAGCTGCAGAACTTCTTAAACGCGTTGGTTTGCCAGAAGATCCAGATACAAAGATTATGGATATTGGTGTTGGTAAACAGCAGCTTGTAGAGATTGCTAAGGCTTTATCTAAAAATGTAAAGTTGCTGATTCTTGATGAACCAACTGCAGCATTAAATGATGAGGACTCTGCGCATTTACTACAGCTTGTTCGCCAATTAAGAGATGAACATGGCGTTACAAGCATTATAATTACGCACAAGCTTAATGAAGTTGCTGTAATAGCAGATAACGTTACTATAATTCGTGACGGATCGACAGTTGGTGAAATGTATATTACACCAGAAACGCCATTAGATTACGATGAATTAATTCGTAAAATGGTAGGTCGAGAATTAACCAATCTGTATCCTAAGCACGAAACAAATCAATCTGGTGAAGAATATCTTCGTATAACCAATTGGACAGTTCATCATCCAATGGATAATAGCCGAATAATAGTCGATAATGCTAATTTGTATGTTCGTTCTGGCGAAATTATTGGATTGGCTGGATTGATGGGTGCTGGCAGAACCGAATTGGCTATGAGTGTTTTTGGACGCTCATATGGCTCCAATATAACTGGTGATCTTTATATTAAAGGTAAAAAAGTCGAATTGCGCAATGTGCAAGAAGCAATTAATGCTGGTTTGGCTTATGCTACAGAAGATCGTAAAGGTTATGGTTTAAATCTTTTGCAGAATATTCGCGAAAATTCATCTATTGCTTCATTGTCAAAAATGAGCAAATTAGGTGTTGTTGATGGAAACATTGAGCGAAAAGAAGTTGATGCATATCGAGAGAACTTTAATATAAAATGTCAAAACATTGATGTGCAAGTTTCTACGCTTTCTGGCGGAAATCAGCAAAAGGTTGTATTGGCAAAATGGGTTCTTTCTGATCCAGACATACTCATTCTCGATGAGCCAACTCGTGGTATAGATGTTGGTGCAAAGTATGAAATTTATGAAATCATCGATAAGCTTGCCGATCAAGGTAAAGCTGTTATAGTTATTTCTTCTGAACTACCAGAATTGATTGGTATATGCGATCGTATTTATACCGTAAGTCAAGGCGTTATCACAGATGATGTTAATAAGAATGGGTTTACCCAAGAATATCTGATGAAATGCATGACTAAGGAAAGGAATTAGCGTTATCATGAGCAAAAACAGATTAGCCCAAGATACGAAGGGTGAACAAAAATCAAGTATTCTTTCGACAATTACCGATAATGCAAGACAATATGGAATCGTTGGAGCTTTAATCGTTATTGTCGTTGTGTTCCAAATACTCACAAAAGGTGTTCTTTTAACTCCTAACAGTTTTGTTTCTTTAATTCAGCAGAATGCGTATGTGATTATTTTGGCAATAGGCATGGTGATGGTGATTATTGCCACACACATTGATCTTTCTGTAGGATCTTTAGTCGCATTTATTGGTGGTGTTTGTGCACTGTTGATGGAACGCTATGGTGTTAATTGGGTATTGGCGATTGCTATATCAATTGTTGTTGGCTTACTCATTGGTTGCTGGCATGGTTTCTGGGTGGCTCGAATGGAGATTCCTGGATTCATCACCACTCTTGCAGGCATGCTGATCTTCCGAGGTTTATCTACGGTTATAGTTGGCGAATCTGTGCCTATCACTTCAGACGCGTTCCGTGGAATTGCTCGTAACTATCTTCCTAATATTCTCGGTTGGTGGGGTCCATTTGATGGTCTTACGATTGTTCTTGGTCTTATGTGCATCGCCTTGTTTGCTTGGAGCCAAATTAATAAGCGTAAGCATGTAGAAAAAGTTGGATTAGTCCCAGAACCACTATCGATTACTGTATGCAAGATCGTATTTGCTGCTCTTGCAATCATATTTGTAACATATTTGTTAGCATCCTCTGGCAATTCCGAGATGGGTGGAACTCCAATTATGTTGGTGATTGTTGCGATTTTGGTCGTTGCATACAACTTTATTCTTACAAAGACAGTTTTTGGACGTCACATATATGCTGTTGGAGGTAACCGTAAAGCTGCAATACTTTCTGGTATTGATGTTAAGCGTGTAGATTTCTGCTTGTTTGTTCATATGGGATTCTTGTCTGCTATCGCTGCTGTAGCTATGCTTTCTCGTCTGGCATCTGCTACTGCACAAGCTGGTATGGAATTTGAAATGGACGCAATTGCATCCTGCTTCATCGGTGGTACCGCTGTAACTGGTGGTGTTGGAACTATACCTGGAGCCGTTGTTGGTGCTTTTGTTATGGGCGTGATCAATCAAGGCTTGTCTATCATGGGTGTTGACACTGCAATTGTGAAGACAATTAAGGGTCTTGTGTTACTTGCTGCAGTGGCTGTTGACATAATGAGCAAGCGTCGTAAGCGCTAAAAATGCCGTATATATATTGGGCGTGCACTTCAGGTATTGCACAAGCGTTGTGAACAAAAAAGTGTACGCCCAATTTCGTTCAGTCATTGTCAGTTATTAACAGGTGTTAATCAGTATAAAAGAACAATAAGGAGGAATATATGCCAAAAAAATATATGCAAAAGACTAGAATGTACGCGCTAACTACCTTTTTTATGTCGATTTGGTTATTCCAGTCTTTATATGGTTCTTATAAATCTGGTGACTTATTTGCTTGGTACACTCTTCTTTTCTCATTGTGCTTATTAATTGTAATCGGCTATTGCGGTTACAACGCTTTTAAAGGATTCAGTCAAGAGCGTAAAGATAAGAGCGAGGATTCTAAAAAGTAATAGATGATTGATTATTCAAGATTTTCTACATATTTGAATAAATGAATCTTATAAAAGCATGCAAAGGAGCATCATGTGTGATATTTCGAGTGTATCATCTAATAAAAAAGATATTATTAATGCAAACACTTATCTTGGTATTGAGTTGGGTTCAACTAGAATTAAAGGTGCTTTAATTAATGGACAATATCAAGTTATTGCAGAAGGATCTTATAAGTGGGAAAACAAACTAGAAAATGGTTTGTGGACCTATGATTTATCTGATGCTTGGCATGGTATACAATCTGTTTTTTCTCAGATAAGTAATCAAATTAATAAAGACTACCAATTGCGTTTAAATAATATTGGCGGCATTGGTATTTCAGCAATGATGCATGGTTATTTAGCCTTTGATAATAGAAATAAGTTGCTTGTGCCATTTAGGACTTGGAGAAATACTAATACGCATGATGCTCACAGAATTCTTTCTAGTGAATTGAATCTTAATATACCGGAGCGCTGGTCGATAGCTCACTTGTATCAATGTGCGCTTGACGAGGAAGAACATGTACATAATGTAGCATTCTTTACTACGCTATCTGGCTATATTCATTGGAAGCTTACTGGCAAAAAAGTATTAGGATTGTCGGATGCTTCTGGAATGTTTCCTATGGATTCAAACAGTTTAAGCTGGGATGAGAATGCGTTAAATAAAATTGAGAATCTTTCTGAAATATCTAGTCAGCCTTGGAATTTGAAGGATATTTTACCTACACCTCTTTCAGCTGGAGAATTTGCTGGTCGATTGACAGTTGATGGTGTTTCTCTTCTTGACCCTAGTGGCATTTTGAATCCAGGAATACCATTTGTTCCTCCTGAAGGAGATGCGGCAACTGGTATGGTTGCAACCAATACATTAAAGCCTGGTACTGGTAATGTTTCGGCTGGGACATCTATTTTTGCAACTGTTGTTTTAAAGCGTCCTTTGTCAAAATCTCACAAAGAGTTAGATATAGTTATGACTCCAGATGGTCATTTATCTGCAATGAGTCATGCTAATAATTTCACTACAGATTTAAATGCTTGGGTTAACTTATTCTCTCAATTTGCTGATGCAATAAGAAAACCAATATCAATGGATTTGTTATATACAAGCCTGTTTAATTCTGCTGTTGATAATGGAACTGAATTTGATGCTGGAGGAAATATTAACTACTGTTTTTCTTCTGGAGAGTTCCAAGCAGGTTTGGAAGAAGGGCGATTTGTATTTGCTCGCGGTCCGCAAGCAAAACTTTCACTCGGAAACTTTATGCGTGCTCAACTATATGGAGCATTTTGTCCAGTGACTATTGGAATGAATGTTTTAACAAAAGAAGAGCATGTTGAAATTGATTCTTTGCTTGGCCATGGTGGTATTTTTGCCACCCCTGAAGTTTCTCAGCGTATTGCTTCGGCGGCGTTTGGTGTTCCAGTAACCACTATGCCTACGGCTTCTGAAGGCGGATCGTGGGGAATGGCGATTTTAGCATCGTACATTAGACGAAAAAATATAACATTAATAGACTTTTTGCAAAATGAAGTATTTGCTCATGTGAATTCAGTCACCGTGTTCCCTCGTAAGGATGACGTGGAAGGATTCCAGAGGTATTTTGAGCAATTTATGAGGTCATTGCCAATAGAACATGCAGCAATAGCTACGATGCCGTAAAAATATTGCGCAGAAGATTGCTTAAGTCAGACTAAAAATAGTGTTTTCTCATCATATTTTTAAAAAATTTATTAGAAAGAAATAGTAATTATGAAAACTTTAAAAGATTATTCACAAGAAACTCAATCTGAGGTAAAACTGGTACGCGAATTAGTATCCAATTTGCATGATCAACTTATTAAATGGAATTTAGTTGTGTGGACTGCGGGAAATGTTTCTCAACGTTTGCATACTGCTGATTTAATGGTTATTAAGCCTTCTGGAGTACGATACGAAAGACTAACTCCTGAATCAATGATTGTTTGTGATCTAGATGGGAATGTTGTTGATGGATCCTATTCTCCAAGTTCTGACACAGCTTCGCATGCTTATATTTATAGGAATATGCCTGAAGTATTTGGAGTAGTGCACACTCATTCGACTTACGCTACTGCTTGGGCTGCTATTGGAGAAAATATACCGTGTGGATTAACAATGATGGGAGATGAGTTTGGAGGTTCTGTTCCAGTTGGACCATTCAGGTTGATTGGTAGTGAGGCCATTGGACAAGGCGTTGTTGAAACATTACGCAAATATCCTAAGTCGCCAGCGGTTTTGATGCAAAATCACGGTCCATTCGTCATTGGAAAAGATGCAGAAAGTGCTGTGAAAGCTGCTGCTATGACGGAAGAAGTAGCCAAAACAATGTGGGCTGCTAGGCAAATAGGGAAAATAATCGATATAAAGCAAGAAGATATCAATTCGCTTAATAAACGATATCAAAATGTTTACGGACAAAACTAATAAAAATAATCTAAAGACAATTACATATATAAGACAATTACATATATAAGTCGTATAGGAGTAAATAATGGCTATGGAAAATCCTTTTGAGAACAAAGAAGTGTGGTTTGCTGTAGGTTCACAAGAACTATATGGTCCAGAAACCCTAGAACAAGTGGCAACACAAGCTAGAGAAATTGTAGATTATTTAAATAATAAACATTCGATACCTGTGAAAATTGTTTTGAAACCAACCTTAAAGTCATCTGACGCTGTGCGTAATTTTATGGTTGATGCTTCTTCAAAAGAATCTTGTATAGGTGTGATTGCTTGGATGCACACGTTCTCGCCAGCAAAAATGTGGATTCGCGGATTAGAACTGTTGCGTAAACCTTTGCTTCAGTTGAATACTCAGTATCATCGTGAAATACCTTGGGACAGTATTGATATGGATTTTATGAATTTAAATCAAGCTGCTCATGGAGATAGAGAATTCGGTTATATTGTTTCTAGACTTGGTATCAGAAGAAAAATAGTTGTTGGTCATTATACGAATCCAGAAGTTTCGGATCGCATAAATGCTTGGGTTCGTGCGTGTTTAGGCTGGTGGGCGTCTAACAATATGAACGTTATGCGTTGGGGAGACAATATGCGTAACGTTGCAGTTACTGAAGGAGATAAAACTGAAGCTGAGAAAATCTTTGGTGCATCTATTAATACTTGGTCTGTAAACGAATTAAATTCATATGTTAATCGTGCTACAGATAAGCAAGCTAAAGATTTGATAGAAGATTATAAAAATAAATACAATGTTGATCCAGAATTATTAAATCAAAAATATGATTCTCTGTTAATTGCAGCTAAGCAGGAAATTGGAATGGTATCCATGATGCGTGATTATGATGCTACTGCTGCAGTAGATAATTTTGAAGATCTTGGTGGTCTTTCTCAACTTCCAGGAGTTGCTGCTCAACGTTTTCCTTCCGAATATGGATGGGGTTTCTCGGCAGAAGGGGATTGGAAAACCGCAATATTGGTTCGTTTGGGATTAGTTATGGGGTATGGTCTTGAAGGTGGAGCTTCTCTTATGGAAGATTACTCGTATCATTTTGAGCCAGATAACGAAATGATATTAGGATCACATATGTTAGAAGTTTCGCCTTCTATTGGAAGTATTCAAAAACCTCGTCTTGCTATATACCCATTGGGTATCGGCGGAAAATCAGATCCTGTTCGACTCGTGTTTACTGCTGCTCCTAAAAAGGATGCTGTTGTGGTTTCTCTTGCGGATATGTGCAGTAGATTTAGACTTTTAATGAATGTCGTAGATGTTGTAGAGCCGTCTGGAAGCTTAAAGAATTTGCCTTGCGCTCGCGCCATGTGGAAACCGCAGCCAAGTCTATCTTTGTCTGCGCAATGCTGGTTATTGGCTGGTGGATCCCATCATACTTGTATGACAACGTCAATTGGTAGAGAAGTTTGGGAAGATTTTGCGCGTATCTCTGGTGTTGAACTAGCTGTGATTGATAAAAACACTAATGCCCAAGATTTTGAGCGCAATCTACAGATTTCTCAAATGTATTACAAGCTTAATGTTAAGTAATATTGGCGTTATTGCGTCTCTAGTGAGGAGTGTTTGTTGTGTTATTATTGCCTTTGAAAATAATGGTCAATTATAGCGAAGGGGTGTTTTAATGAATGAAGATATGCACATTGTGCCTAACATTTTATTATCGGATGGCAATTCTATACCACAAGTTGGTTTAGGTGTACTTCGAGTTGATAAAGTAAGTATGCATGATGTTGTAGAAAGCGCTCTTTCGCTAGGATACAGACATATTGATGCTGCAGCTGGATATAACAATGAGAATGAACTAGGCGAAGTATTGCGCGAAACTGGTTTTAATACTGGCGAATTGCGAGAAAACCTATGGGTGACTACAAAGGTTAGAGATTCACAGCAGGGGTATGACAGTACTTTAAAGGCTTTTGATTCTCAACTTGCGGATCTTTGCTTGAACTATGTGGATATGTATATGATTCATTGGCCTACACCATTTAATTGGCGTTCTGCAGAAACATGGAAAGCATTTGTTAAGTTGAAAGAGGAAGGTAGGGTACGTTCGCTTGGTGTGTGCAACTTTATGCCTTCTGATTTGCAGCGTTTATATGATGAAGTTGGTCAGTGGCCTCAAGTGAATCAGATTGAATTGCATCCGAGCTGGCAGCAGTCTAATGTAGTTGATTTTTGCAAGAAGCATAATATTGCTATTGAAGCGTATTCTCCATTGGCGCGCGGACGTGATTTGAATATCGGCGATGGTGTTTTGGAAACTATTGCTAAGAATCATGATGTTACTTGTGCTCAGGTGATTTTGCGCTGGCATATTGAACATGGATACATTATCATACCTAAATCTGTTTCAGCAAATAGGCAACTTGAAAATATTGATGTTTTTGGATTTAGTCTTGAGGATGACGAAATACGCGCAATAGATAACTTGAACTCTAATGAGCGCATGGGGCACGATCCTGCAACGTTTAGTTATGCATGATTGTGTGACGTTTCTTTTATCCCGTGTTTGTTCCCAAAATCGCCAAATACGTAAACAAACACGGGCAAGTGTTCTTGGTTTTGTTTCTATATTTGGTGTTTTGGTAAACAAACGTGGGAAGGTGTTCTTGGTTTTGTAGTCGGATTTGGTGGTTCTGGGAACAAACGCGGGAATAGGATTACGCTTACGCGAGCGCGATTACCGCGTTTGTTCCTAAAAAATCAATGTCGGAAAGACTTAAAGAAGTTTTGTGTTTCTGGGTCTGTGCAAGCGTCCATAACCTCGTATGGCGTGCCATTTTCTGCAACAACGCCGTTTCGTAGCAAAACCACTCTATCGGCAGCTTCGTGCGCAAAATGCATCTCGTGAGTAGCCATTAAAATCGTGGTTCCTTGCTGTTTTAGCTCCGCAACCATGTCTAGAACTTCTCCAACAAGCATTGGGTCTAGTGCGGACGTAATCTCGTCTAAAAGCAAAAGTTGTGGGCTTGTCATAAGCGCGCGCGCAATTGCCACTCGTTGCTGCTGGCCTCCCGAAAGCTGATCTGGGTAAGACTTTGCTTTATTTTCTAGCTTAATCCTAGATAGAAGCTCCATTGCGCGGCTTTCTGCGCGGTCTTTAGCCCAATGGTGAACTTTTCGCGCAGCAAGAGTTACATTGTCTAAAACGCTCATATGTGTAAAAAGATTGAATTGCTGGAACACAACTCCGATTTGAGATCTAATTTGATCCTGATTTATACGAGGATCTGTAATATCTGTGTTTCCAAGCCAAACTTGACCGTCGTCTACTCGCTCAAGCAGATTAATGCACTTCATAAGAGTAGATTTTCCGCTTCCAGAAGGTCCTAAAAGAGCTACCACTTCGTGAGGCGCAATATCAAAAGAAATGCCTTTAAGAACAGGTGTTGAGTTATACGATTTGCGAATATTGCTTAAGCGCAAAACTGGTGTTGAATCCGTGTAATCGCTTGTACTCGTTTGATCACTTGTGTTTGTGTAATCGCTCATTTGCTGACTTACCTTCTGGTTTGTTAAGTTATTCATCACACGGTTCCTCCGTTTAGCTCGCGTTTGCGCAGTCTTGCCGTATACCAATCGTTTAGAACAATAAACGGAATGCTCAGCGCTATAAACACAACGCTTGCTACAACGTATGGAGTGAAGTTATAAGAAGTTGCTACAGATATTTGAGCGGCTCGAACAGCGTCTACAGCGCCCAAAACCGATATGAGTCCTGCATCTTTTTGCATTGATATGAAGTCGTTCATTAAGGCAGGAGCTACTTTTCTTAAGCCAAGAGGAATTACCACTAATCGCACAGTTTGCCCAGATGTTAGACCAAGTGACCTTGCGGATGCTCGCATAGATGGATGCACGTCTTCAAAGCCTGCGCGCAATACCTCTCCAACATATGCGGAGTAGCTCATAACAATGGCGATTGTACCGAGTACTGCTGGAGGAATGCGCCCAAAAAGCTGCAATCCTGGTATGCCGAAGCCGATTAAGTAAAGCACAACAAGCATTGGTATGCCGCGCATAATAGTTGTGTAGAATTGCGCTATAGCTCGCAAAGGGAAAAGCATTGGGCTTACGCTTGTGCGAATAACAGCAATTAAAGTTCCAAGTATTGCTACTCCAATAACAGCGAATACTAGCACCTGCAGATTAAGCATTAAGCCTTGCAAAACAGATGGCAAAGATAGCATGAAGTATTTGCCAGAGAAGAATGTTTCGCGCACTCTTGGCCAACCAGGACTCATTGCAAGTGCCGCAATGCACACGCCAAGCAATACTAAAGTGCTTATTATGCTTGTTAAAACTGATTTAAGATTTTGCTTTTTGCGTATTGCTTTGCGCTCAATCTCAATATCACTTAAAGCGTATGTTCCTTCATCTAACGCAGTGTTAGCGCTAGATAGTGACGGTGTATTGGAGAGTGACTTATTCGATTTGTTGCTTGCAGAATCTGTTGCAGTGCCGGTAAGTACTGTCATTGGCGGTAGCCTGAGCCTTTCGACATAATGAATGATACGCACTATTGTAAGCACTTTTATGTGACGATTGGGTTACAAGTTGCTTACAATAATGCGTATTGGTAATGACGTTAGTACGATTTTTATTTATTTTTCTTTATTTTTGGTTTAGTTTTTACTTCAGAACTGGCACATTAGTCGTGTACTCTGCAAGCCACTTTTCTTGGAGTTTCTTCAAAGTTCCATCTTTTTCTAACGCATTCACAGCCTTAGTAACGTCTGCAGTAAGCTTAGAGCCTTTTGGAAGTACCAATCCAGTTCCTTCCTTATCTTCCGATCCTGCAATCTGTCCAAGAACAACGCCGTCTTTAACCTGCTTGCTGCGCACAATGTTTACGGAAGATGGAGTATCTATAACAAGTGCGTCAATCTGCTTAGAATCAAGAGCCTGAACCAAAGCGTCATTATCGTTAAAGGTTTGAATATCGCTCTTAATCTTGTCTTTAGCAAAGCTGTAGCTTGTTGTTCCAACCATTGCGCCAATTGTAGCGGTTTTAAGGTCTGCTAAGGTCTTCGCGTTAGCAAACTTGCTATCTTTTTTGACCACAACACCCTGAGTTGCGTTGTAGTAGCTTGGTGAAAAGTCTACTGCCTTCTTGCGCTCTTCTGTAATAGAGAACTGTTGAAGGTTAAAATCAAAGTCTTTTGGTCCTGGGGTTACTGCGGAGTCAAAGGTTGTGCGAACCCACTTTACCTTGTCTTTATCGTATCCGAGTTTCTTTGCAACAGCGTATGCTACTGCAGATTCGTATCCCTTGCCGTTTTCTGGCTTGTTGTCGTACATCCAAGGTGTGTAAGTTGGCTGAGCTGTGCCGATTGTCAAAACGCCTGGGGTAATCGTCTTTTGGTTTGGATCTTGTGCGTTTTGGCTGCCGCATGCTGCTGTGCTAACCATTGCTGCCATTGCTAATGCTGCTGCTGCAATTTTTGTAGCAGCGACTGCTACGCGGTTGGTGTGCAAGTTGTTGTGTACGAAAATAGCCATTTTTTCTCCTTGTTTTTGCTAAAACCTTAAGATTTTTCGCTTATTCGTTTTTTAAGCGATTTAAGTAGGTTTTGCGGCCGTACATTTGATAGTTTATAAGATGCTGAAAGCATTTAAGGCTTAATTGTTACAGAATTGTTATCGCGATTGTTTATAACGCGCTATATTTTGTTGATTTAATACGTGGTTTTGTGGTGATTAGACTTAAGTCGTAGTATGTTAAGTGTCAGTTACATACGGTGTGTTGCTTTTTGAGGAGTATTTCATGTTAAATAATTTTGAACATAGCGTGGCTGACGATTTTTCTGAAAACTCTAAAGCTTTTAGTCATCTTTCAAAACTTGCTGTTATAGTTGCACTTCAAAAAGAAGCTCAGCCTATTCTTCAAGCATTTTGTGGGGATTATAAAACTTGGGATTCGTATGGGGTTACTTTTATTCAGGGCAAAATCGCTTCGAATGGCAAAGGTGAAAATCCTACTCTTACAATATGTGTTGCTGGAATGGGGAAGTCTGCTGCAGCAGCTGCAGCTCAAGCGTTGATAATCGAATCCAATCCACAAGTGTTGATTTTTAGCGGAATCGCAGGTGCTTTAAATCCGCGTCTTAGTGTTGGAGATATTGTTATAGGCAAAAATCTTCACTATTTAGAAACAAATACGCAGATTATTGCAGAGTGTGCTCCGTACAAATCTGTTTTTGAATCAGATCCAAAATTATGCGATTTAGCTGCTAAAGAGGCAGAATTATTAGGATTTAGGCTTGAGAAGTCTTTGGAAGAATCCTCTTCGGTTGCTGGCGACTTATCCTCGGACTTTAAGCAAAGCGAGTCTAATGTAAATAGCGCTGCTTATGTGTGTGGAAACATAGCAACAAGTGACCAATTTAACACAGATCCTGATATTTTAGACGCTGTGCGAGCAACGGTTTTTGGCGATTGCGAAGAGATGGAAGGCGCGGCTGCTGCACATATTGCGGCTAAAAACGGTGTTCCATTCCTTGCGATTCGCTCAATGAGCAACCGTTGTGGAGAATCATACGAATCTGTGGACTCGCATAAGGATGATTTGGTTCTTGCGGCTAATCAAGCAGGATTGTTAACTTTGCGTGTTTTGAAGGCGCTTGTTAAATAACTGCAGACTAGTTTACTTATTTGAATCGTTTTTCTCTGCTAAATCAAAGCCGCTGAAAGTAAAGCCAGGGCTTACTACGCAAGAAACAAGAACATCGCCATCGCTTGGTATTGTTCTCTGCCATGTTCCAGCAGGAATTACAAGATGTCCGCGCGTGGATAAGCCATTGCAATCTTTAGAGTTTCCAAGAGTAAAACGCTGCAAATCTGCCTCATCACAAGGGGTTTTACCGCATCCACCAAGCTCAATCATAAGATTTGATGGTCCGTGCCATAACCAAATTTCATCTGCATCAACTTTATGCCATGCGCTTGAATCGCCAGCTGGTAAAAGAAAGTAAATAAGAGAAGCCAATGGTCTTGGTGCGTCTGCGCCAGTGTTTTCGTCAATTTGCGTATTGTTTGCGCTCGCGTTTGAAGTATTTTCGTTGTTATTTGCGCTATATAGTTGCGCTGCTTGCCAGTCGCGGGTGTACCATCCGCCTTCTGGGTGGGCTTCTAACTGTAATTCTTTAACAAGGTTTTTGGCGTAATCACTCATATTTTCTAAACTGACACTCATAATGCATGCTCCTTTTATTTTTCATATTTGCGTTAATATTTGCGTTAAATGTGTTCGTTAAACGTCCTATCTGTGTTTGCATCAGATTATTGAGCAAAAGCACTATTATTGTATACAAGATTTCCAGAGATAACTGTTGCTTTTGCACTACCTGCACCGTGGCGCACAAAATTGTGAAGAGTTTCCTCAATTCCTTGAGGAGATTCTGTATCGGTTGGAATATCAAAGAACGCAAGGTCTGCTGTAGCTCCAGCATTAATCTGTCCTATTCTATGTGGTCCAACATGCAAACCCATAACGCTGGCTCCGCCCAAAGTCATCATGCGAATAATGCGGTGAGATAAATCATCTTTTCTATACCCTTGCGCTGTTGCTAAATCATAGACTTTTGCAGCGTCGTCTAAAACGTCAAGAGATGGGGAAGAAGATAGCGAATCCGTACCAATCGCAAGCAAGTTTCCTTCTTCCATGTAGTCGCGAATTGGCGCGTCTCGTTCTGTAACAGTAATGCGGTTGGATCTTGGGCACAACGCTACTCCCACTCCGCGTTGGCGCAAAATTCTGCGGTCTTCGCCATCTGCCCAAACTCCGTGCGCAATATGTACGTCTGGTCCAAGGGAGCCGAGCTGATCCAAAAACTGAATTGCAGAAGCCGTCATTCCATGTGCTTTAAGTTCGCTGTAGCTTGCCCAAACGTTAGCATTCCAATCTGGGGCGGAATACGTGGTGAGTGTATCGGCGTGATTTCCAGCCTCCATAGGTGTTTCTGCTAAGTGTATGTGCAAGCGCATGTTTAGCTGCCTTGCAATGTCTGGCAAATCTACAAAAGGTTCGGTTTCTAGACTGTAAGGTGCGTGTGGGCTAATTCCTATACTCGGTACGCTGCCGTTGTTCATCATTTTGCCAAGCATTTCGAGCAGCTTAGCGTAGCCTTCTTCCTTCCAGTCAACGTTTTTCCAGCCCATTACCTCCCAATAGGCTATGCCGTGCATGCCTTGGCTTGCAAGCGCTCCAACTGCTTCGATATCGGTTACAATGTCGGCAGCTGCAGTAGTGCCAGCTTCCACCATCATTCTGGCGCCTTCTTGTGCAGAAGTCTTCCAAGTTGTTAGCGATGGATTTTTTTGTTTTTCTTCTTGTAATTTGTCATAAACAACATTGAATCCTTCTTCCCAGTCTCGAAAATTGCGGTATTCGCCGCGGCCCACGCTTGCCATATTCGTGTATTGCAAATGCGTGTGGGCGTTTATAAGACCTGGTGTCATAAGACCATGCCAATGTCGTTCGTTGTTAAACATCTTCCTATATGAATCGTCTGGCATTTCATCTTTTAGAGTGTCTAATACCCACTGTCTTGTTCCAACGTGTACAACTCGCCCATTCGATACTGCTACGGCTCCTTCGGGAATAATAGGACCTGTTACTGGAATAACCATTGCTGCACTGTATAAGGTTACTTCGCTAAGCGGCGTTGGGTGTGCAAGTGCGCGTATTGGATCTGTAAGCATTGCTTTCCTTATGGAATTATCGTTTAACTAATTTTGCTTCTGTTACTCTATTATTGCTTAGATTTATTATGATTTGGTTAATTGGATTTCATCTAAATATTTTCGTCTTCGGCAAATCTTGTTAAATCCCATCTATAACCATTATTTTTATTGGATTCGCTAGCACTATATCCGCGTTCTGCTAATGCAATACTTGCTATTTGATTATCGGAGCTTTCTGGCAATTGGTAAATTCCAGAATCAAGCCGATTTTTGTCGCTATTTTTCTTGTTTTTCCCATTGTGCTCTAGCAAATACGCTACTGCGCTTACTTGAACAGCAAAACTAAAGTCCATAATCTCAATAGGATTTCCGCCGCCTGTAGTGTAATTTGTGCCGTCTCCTTCACTTATTAGTGTGATTTGCGGACCGCACGGAACTTGGATTTTTCTTTGTGGAGTTCCAACAACTGGCTTAAAATCAGGGATTTCGTCTAGTGCAATCTCGTTTGCAATTCCGCCAATAACAGCTAAAATCGCGTTTTCTTGCATGTTTTGCATGTGTTGCAATGTAATCGTGTGTCTAACGCCTGTTGCAGAAACAATCATATTGCTTTTTTTAACAGCGCATTCAAGATTATGAGCTTCAAATCCATCGAAAACTGCTCGCAAAGCTTGAACAGGATTTGTATCGCAAATCGTAACTTTTGCACCCAATGCGCGTATTCTTAAAGCAAATCCACGACCCACTGGTCCATATCCAACAACAGTTACTTTAGAGTTTTTAAAGCATTCGCTTCCAAGAATTTGTTGCATCGTAGTAACACATGTTTCGCCAGTTCCATGTCTATTGTCAAAATCGGTTTTTAGAGCGCTGTTATTTACTGCGATTACAGGGTAGTGTAAACGACCTGCTTTTTGCATTGCTTCAAAAGCGCGCACTCCGCTAGTTGTTTCTTCTGCAACTCCTATTAGATTAGCTGCGATTTGCGGGCGTTCCAGGCTTGCTAGGCGCGCAAAACTAGCTCCATCGTCGATTATTATGTCTGGTTGTATTTCGTCTAAGAGTTTTAGCGCACCTTCATGAGTTTGTTCAGGTGTCCAATCTCGGTTTGCTTGTACTAAAATGCCTTCTTTTTTAAGCTGATCTGCTACACGCTGGTCAGTTTCATCTGGACCGCAAAAAACGCCAACAATCGCTCCGTGCGCATGCAATTCTCTAAGCAATACAGCTGTTTTTGGCTCCAACACAAGGCAAACAGCTATTCTAACGCCTTTTAAATCAAGTCCATTTTCTTTCAAGTCGTTAAGTAGCGTGCGCATTACTGGCATATGTTTTTGCGCGTAATCTATTGCGTCTTTTCCGCTTAAATTAGGCGCATTAACCATAGTGTATTCTATATTTTCGTAAGATTTAGTGGCGTCAAAATCTGCATATTGTTTACAAGTTGTAGGAATTATTCCCCAAGATTGCGCGCTCTGTAAGAATTTTTCCACATCACTATTTGGGTCACTATTTTTAGAATTCTCATTTTGAATATTGTTATCTCCAATAAACACGCGCGCCCCAGCAAGAGATTTGTTAGTTCTCTGCGAAGTGATAGCAGCCCATTCGCTAAAATCAATCATATTAAACTCCTATATAAGGCTCTTATATTATTCCTACAATCCAAGTGCGTTCAAAGCTTCTCTTAAATTCTCTACTTCGATTATGTCAATACCGGGAATGCTAATTTTCTTTCGCATATTACACACGATTGCACGCTTATAACCGATCCTAGCTGCTTCTCTAATTCTAGGTTCCATTCTAGAAGCTGGGCGAATTTGACCGGTAAGACTAATCTCACCAATCGCACAAGTTAAAGGTAAAACTGCCTTATTTTTGGCTGCGCTCGCCAAACTTGCCACTATTGCTAAATCGCAAGCAGGTTCTTTCGCCTTAGCTCCAGCAATCGTAGAAACGTAAATGTCTTTAGATAAAAGATTTAATCCACCATGTCTATATAAAACAGCGGTAAGCATGGCAATTCTGTTTGTGTCTACTCCAGAAACTGCGCGTCTAGGGGCTGGCAGAACTGAATCTGTAACAAGAGCCTGAATTTCAATAGGTATGCTTCTGTGTCCTTCTAAAGTAAAAGTTACGCACGTTCCTTCGTTTTTACAATCTCCATTAGAAGACAGGAACAGCCCAGAAGGATCTGGAACCTCTTCAATACCATCGCCACTCATGTCGAAGCAGCCAACTTCGTCTGTAGGTCCAAAACGATTTTTAACAGCGCGAAGCATGCGTAATGCGGTTTGACTATCTCCTTCAAATTGGCAAACCGTGTCTACAAGATGTTCAAGCGTGCGAGGACCTGCAATCGAGCCGTCTTTTGTAACGTGTCCAACAAGAAGAATTGGAATATCGCAAGTTTTAGCAACGTCTATAAGCGCGCTAGCTACTTCTCGAACTTGAGTGGAGCCTCCTGTAATTCCTTCAACATCGCTAGAAACAATAGTTTGTGCCGAATCTACAATTGCAAGAGTTGGCTTATATTTTTCGATTAGTGCTAAAGCTGTGTTTAAGTCTGTTGTAGAAGCAAGAAGAAGATTTTGACTTATGGCATTTATGCGTGATGCGCGCAATTTTACTTGCGACTTTGATTCTTCGCCAGAAATGTACAGGACTAAATTTTTTGTGTATTCGGCAGTGTTTTTTGCAGATTCGTTGCAATTCTTGGCAATTTTTCCTGCTGTCTCTAAAAGTAGAGTAGATTTTCCGATTCCTGGTTCGCCTGCTATAAGCGTTACTGATCCTGGAACAAGCCCGCCTCCTAAAACGCGGTCAAATTCGCTAAATCCTGTGTGGATTCGCATGCCATTATCTGCTGTAATTTCACTGATTGGCTGAGCATCTACGCTAGAATCAAGATTTGTTATTGTAGAAATGTTATTTTTTGCATTTCTAGATCTTGTGGAGGCTCGTGAAACTCCGCTTGTAGCTTTAGGCTCGTGAAACTCGCTTAATGTACCCCATTCGCCACATTCTGGACAACGACCATACCATTTTGAACCACTCCAACCGCATTCGGAGCATAAGTAGTAAGTAGTAGATTTTGCAGCCATGATTTGACGCTAGCTGCATTTGTAGACATTTTACCGTCATACTTTTGTGAGATAATCCAAGTATGTTGAACAGTGTTATGTGGGGTAAAAAATATGAATTCTTATGCGAATAATCCTTCTAACTCGACTTCATCTGTATCTGCTTCTCATAACAACTTACGAAAAGTTCTTATAGTTGCCGTAATAGTGGTCGTTTTAGCTATAGTTTCCGCATTCATATGGCCTGGCTGGGCGTTAAATCGCCAGCAACCGCAGTCTGCTAAAACTCAGGTGTCTTCTGCAAAAACTCCATCAATTAAGTCTAAAGATTTGCCTAGTACATCTACTGCACTGTTAAGATCTATGCCAGATAGTGTTCTTGATTTTGCGCGTGTTGATGCTTCTCCTAGTGCTAAATGGTCTTCCGCATCTCCTTTGGAAGAATACACTGTTAGATATTCTACGGGAGAATCTGGCAGTGATGTTTCAGTCGTTGTTGCTCAATGGAGTAGTCGTGATTTAGCAAATAAGCAATATGAGCTTTTGACTGATGCATTAGCTGGAAGTGATATTGCTTCTGGAAAGATTCAGGTTGCTGGTAAGGCTACTGGAAGCTATGTTTTGAAGGCAGATGATAATAGTAAGACTAAAGCTAGTGCCATATGGCAAAATGACACTGTTGTATTTGAAGTGACTGGTTTAAAACAGTCTGTTGAAAGATTCTATAAGCAATTCCCAATGTAACTTTCGTAGTGCTATAGGCTGTTTTGTACGTGTTTTTGTAAAATTTTGTTTTAAAATTTTCCAAAGTCGTCAAAACGGTGTAACATTAGGCAAGTTGCACACTTTACATATGAATGGAGGCTTCAGATGGGTTCTGTCATCAAGAAGCGCCGCAAGCGGATGAGCAAGAAGAAGCACCGCAAACTGCTGCGTAAGACTCGTCATCAGCGTAAGTAGTAGCTGCTTGGCGCGCCTGCCCGTTTGGGCACGTAACACTTTTGAAAGCGTTGGATTTTTCCAGCGCTTTTTTTTTATTGCGATTGAAGACTGCAATGATTGAAGAATGTAAAAAATTTCCCGAAAATGTACGTAAAACAGTGGATTTTACGTACATTCTCGGGAAATGATTGGTTAAATTTAGATATGCAGTTTACTTATTTGGGTTTGTGAGTGTGCGAGGTCCGTTTGGATCACCAACAATCACAGTGTCAACCATATTCAAGAACAATCCGTGTTCTACAACGCCAACAGTCTCAATCAAATCCTTAGCAAGCTCTTGCGGGTGCTCAATGCGCTCCAAGTGCAAGTCAACAACAAAGTTATTTTCGTCTGTACGCACTTCCTTGCCATCCGCGTCAAGACGCAAAACTGGCTTATATCCACGCTTTTCAAACTTGCGAATCACTTGTGCGGATCCGAATGGAATTACCTCAACAGGAAGTGGGAACTTGCCGATTGTATCTACAACCTTGCTGGCGTCCACAATCCAAACGATTTTATCGGAGTTAATTGCAACAATCTTCTCCCAGAGCAATGCTGCGCCGCCGCCCTTAATACCGTTAAAGTTCTTATCTACTTCGTCAGAACCATCAATCGTAACGTCAATATGATCCACATCGTTAATGTCGAGAATCTTAATTCCGTAGCCTTCTGCTTGTTCCTGAGTGCGGCGAGAAGTTGTGACACCAGTGAAGCTCAAGCCTTCTTCTTTTACTCTGCGACCGAGTTCATCTACAAGAAAACGAACAGTAGACCCAGTTCCAAGTCCAACCATCATGCCATTTTTTACAATCTTTGCTGCCTCAATGCCAGCTGCCTTCTTAAGAGCATCTTGCTGTGCTTTATCCATTTGTGCCTACTTTCTTGTCTTTCTTGCTGGCGTGGCTAAAATACCAGCGTGTTTATAGCGATTTTTACTAACCGCTACTTATTTCATACATACTACATATTAGTCTGCGTTCAGATTTTATTCTGTTTTGTTTGCAGCTTTTGTTTGAATATAAAATTCGGTTGGATCTAGTTTAAGAGTGCCGTCTGGCTGAACATATCCGCTTACCTGTATGTTTCCTAATATGTAACGTGGTTGACCATTAAAGCTTGGGCTTGTGTTTGGGGCAGGTGTGAATTGTAATGTTCCAGATACGCTTAATCCTGGCACTACTTGATATTTTTGTTCTGATTTATTTTGAGATTGTTTATTTTTACGCGACTCGTCGGATGCTTTCGATTCATCCTGTGTATTAATGTTACGCGTAGTTGAATCGTTAGCAACGCTGTTATCGGAGTATTTAATGGCATCATCATCGGATGTTTCACGTTTTGTTTCACGATGAAAATCGCCTTTAAAATCAGGATTAATATCCTTACCAACGCATCTTCCTATGTGATATTCTGCATCAGAAATCTTGCCGTCTAAAAGCATTTTTGCGTCTTCTGGTACATCAACACCGTCTGCATATGTAGAAGAAATCAACGATTTCCATCCTTCTAATGGCAAATATCCATCCTTCAATCTGCTGCGGCAATTTTCAGCATAAGTTCTAGCCAGCTCATCAACTTTTTCGTTTCCAGCGTTTCCAGCGTGTCCCTTAACCCAGACGAACTTAACGGAGCCTTCGCGTTTAGTAATCTCCGAATCAATTGCGCGAATCAAATCTGCGTTTTTTACAGGCTCTTTTTTGGAGTTCTTCCAACCGTTCTTCTTCCACCCGTGAATCCACGTGGTTGAGCAGTTTATAGCGTATTGCGAATCAGTTTCGATTGTAAGATCCTCGCTTCCAGGGTGTGCTCTCAACGCTTCGAGTACTGCGCATAACTCACCGATTTGATTCGTGCCATTTGTGGCTCCGCCTGCATCCGCGTTTCCTGCATGTTGATGCTCGTGCGTGCTTCCTGCTTCATCAGTGTGGTCTGCCCAAGCCCAACCCATTGATCCATTTGGATTTCCAAGTGCTGAACCATCGGTAGAAACAACAATCATCACAAAACCTTTCAAAAATGCGCCGGTTGCAGATTGCAACCAGCGCAATTAGTAGATTCTTTACTTACGAAAGATTATTACGTTACGCTAAAGCCTTGTCTACTACAGCAGTAGCTTCCTCAAGCACCTTGTCAAGTGCTTCTGGAGAAACGAAGGACTCAGCATAAACCTTGTAAATATTCTCGGTACCAGATGGGCGAGCAGCGAACCAATTGTTCTTAGTCGTAACTTTCAAGCCGCCAATCTTTGCGCCGTTTCCAGGAGCTTCCGTAAGCTTTGCGGTAATATCTTCGCCAGCGAGCTTAGTTGCTTCAACATCGTTGCCACTTAGAGCCGCAAACTTCTGCTTTTGCTCAAGAGTGGTTGGAGTATCGACACGCTTGTACCAGCTTTCGCCAAAGCGAGCAACCTGATCCTGATGAAGCTGAGCAGGGTTCTTACCAGTCTTCGCAGTAATTTCCGCAGCGAGCAAATCAGGAATCAAACCATCCTTATCGGTGGTCCACACGCGGCCGTCTTTGCGCAAGAAGCTCATGCCAGAGCTTTCCTCGCCGCCGAAAGCAACTTCGCCGCTAAAGAGTGGGTCAACGAACCACTTGAAGCCAACAGGAACTTCCACAAGCTTAGCGTTAATAGAAGCTGCCACGCGGTCGATCAAGGAAGAAGACACAAGCGTCTTGCCAATAGCAGTATTCTTTGGCCAATCTGGGCGAGCGCCGCCGAACAAGTACTCCACGCACACTGCAATGTAGTGGTTCGGGTTCATAACGCCCCAATTCGGGCACACGATACCATGGCGATCGGCATCTGGATCAGTGCCTCCAACCAAATCGTACTTATCCCAAGCGCCAGCGTTAAGCTGATCAACTAAGCCCTTCATCGCGTAAGGGGAGCTTGGATCCATACGAATCTTGCCATCGTGGTCAATAGTCATGAATCGCCAAGTTGGGTCAACTTCTGGACGCACAACGCCAATGTTCAAACCGTACTTTTCGTTCATAAGTGGCCAGTAGTTTACGCTTGCGCCGCCGAGTGGGTCAATTCCCAAACGCACGCCGCTAGAGCGAATCACATCGAAATCGATTACGTTAGCCAAATCGCTAACGTAGTGCTCGCGGTAATCGAAGCCTTCAACCAAATCAGACTTGATTGCTTCCTCGAAAGGCACGCGCTTAACGGACTTGTAGTTATCGAGCAATTCGTTTGCGCGAGCTGCGATTGCGTTAGTTACGTCTGCTGGGGCAGGGCCGCCTGTTACAGGGTCGTACTTAAAACCTCCGTCGGTTGGAGGATTGTGCGAAGGAGTGACGACAATGCCATCAGCCAAGCCGTCTCCGCTAAAACGCTGAGTGCCGTCGGCTGCGCGATTATGCGTCAAAATAGCCTGAGAAACAACAGGAGTTGGCACGAAATCGCCGCGAGAATCCACGCGAACGTGAACTCCGTTAGCAACCAAAACCTCGATAGCGGTTTTTTGAGCAGGCTCAGAAAGAGCGTGCGTATCGCGACCAATATAAAGAGGACCAGTTACGCCAGCCTTCTTGCGATATTCAGCAATAGCTTGAGTAATAGCCACAATATGAGCTTCGTTAAACGAAGTTTTTAAAGCAGAACCACGGTGACCGGACGTACCGAAAATCACGCGCTGTTCTGGAATATTGGAATTTGGAACTTCATCATAGTAAGCGCCAACCAAAGCATCGACGTCTACTAGATCTTCTGGGGTGGCGGGCATTCCCGCATTTTTTGCTACCATAATTTTTTATTTTGCCACGGCGACGGTATTTTCTAATGTATTTTTCTGTTTACTGTTGCGCAAGGGCTGCAGATTTCTCTCCTCGCAAGTCCCGTCGCTTCGCTCCTCTTTTATTGCTCGTATAGAAATCTCCAGCCCTCTTACATGCTTGAACAATTGCGTATCGCTTAAACGGCTGAAATCGGAGACTAAACGGCGGTATTTTGAGTCAAAGAAGATTGTAAACTCTCTGGTATGCGCACGCATAGAGCCTGTTTGTCTACGCTAAAACGCAAGTGTTTTGTGTAGCCTAAAATATCTCCATCAACTTGTACAGGAGCAGGTCGTTCTATCTTGACTTCTGCTTCAACACCTTGCGATTGGTCGATTTTAGAGTTTGTAGAAAGCGGACTTTGCTGTGCTTTTCCTGTAACGGTTTGGTGTACAACGTCTCCAAATAGGTTAGCCCATCCAATTAATCCGCCAGATGTGTCAATAATTTCAAAGTCTAATATTCCATCATCGTAAACGGCTTCTGGCATTAAAGAAAGCATTGGTATTTGTCCACAATTACCAGCCATAAGTGTGCGGAATGATATTCCTCTAGCTGTGTGATTTGTACCGTTTTCTCTAATAAAAGTAACGTCTCCGCGGTATTTTGACGCAAATAAGTGTTTAACGCCAGCAACAAAGTATGCAAGCCAGCTTATGTTCTTTTTAAGCGCAGGATTAGTGTCGTCTATCATAAGAGCGTCGAAGCCAATTCCTGCAATAATCAAAAATGCGTGACCATGGTCTTCATACGGCTTGTCGAGTATAAAAACACGCCCAACGTCAACTTTTTTAGATCCGTGGCTTGTTGCAACTCTTAGTGCTGCTTGAACATCATCTACTGGAATACCCATGTTGCGTGCAAATAAGTTCCCTGTGCCAATTGGAATTATTCCCATCGCGTGGTTCGTGCCAGAAACCGCGCTTGCAACCGTTCTAACGGTGCCATCTCCACCAACTGCCACAACAACATTTGCGCCGTTTTTTAAGGCTTCGAGTGCGCATTCTCGACCGTCTTTATTTAATTGAGTATCTATTATTTCGTATGTGAAATTGTGTGATTTGCAATATTCTTTAATGTCAAGTCTATATTGTTCTGCTTGAGGTTTAGACGGGTTTAGTATGAAAGCGTAATGTACACTATCTCCGTGTCGCTCTGCGAGTTTTTCTGCTAAATGATGCTTTTTCAAGGCGCGCGTAACTATCATAATGATGAATGGCGCAAGTACTAGCGCAAAAACAATCACCATTAACGCAATCGTCGCTTGAATTGGCATATCTGGCATATTTATTATTCTTGCACATATCTTTAATATATGGTGATTATTTTTAGAATATTTGCGAATATTTGATTACTTTTCACATTTTCATCACGTATTGAGCATATTTTTTATTTTTGGCTCGCATTTCTATTATTTATTTCTATTATTTCTATTTACATGTTTTACATTCCTTATGTGAGTTATATGCTACGCAAGTGCTAAACTTGCCACATGCGATTTTTGTGCCATTAATCGAGCAGGGGTTTAAGAGTATGTCCGAGTTAGAACATAATAATCCAGACGTTTTTGAGTCTGAAAATATTGATAATATTGCTAATAATATAGACGTAAACAGTGTAGATAATGACAATATTGACAATAACAATATAAATCAGACTGCTGTTTTAAAGAATCGTCATAAGTCGAATAAGTCTGCACTGGTTCTTTTATATTCTTTGGTTATATTCGTTATACTCTTAGTTTGCGCTTTTCTTGGCACACAAGCGTATTTCCATGATCGTGTTGCTCCTGGTGTACATTTTGCTGGAAGTAGTCAAATTGTTGGCGCTCAGTTGGCAGCGGTTTCTAAAAATGTAGATAATGCTGTTGATAGCACCAAAATAGAAATTAAAGATGATCGTGGTAAAACAATCAACGCGAATTTTGAAGACTTGTACGTCAAAGTAGATAAGAGCGCAACGGTTAAAAATATAATGCGATCTAAGCATGATAACGCGTTTACAATGCTTATGCCTTGGGTTCAGAAGAATGTCGCTTTGCAAGCAACTCGAAACGACATGGATATGGATGCGTATATCATCAAGAAATTTGTTAACGATAAAGATCGTGCAATGCCTTATACGGCAAAATACGATTCTGGTTCTGAATCTTATGTGGTGGAAGATGGTGTTCCAGGTCGTACAGTAATAACATTGCCTGTTCGTGAGGCTGTTAAAAAATCGCTTGAAAATCCTGGTAAAACAGTAAAAGTTACTATTGAGTCTCGTAGGATTGAAGCACCGATTAAGCGTGATGTTGCTAAGAAAACTGTGGATCAGCTTAATAATATTCTTACCAAGAAAATCACTTTAAGTAATGGCGATTCAAAAGATTTTACGATACCTAGATCTGCAATCGCTTCTTGGATTAAGGTTAATGCTGATGAACAGAGAAAGCAGATTTCGTTTACTGTAGATAGGGAAGCAGTAAATACTTGGCTTTCAAAAGAGCTTGCTAAGAATCTGAACCAGCAGAAAATAGATCAGGAAGACACTTATAATAAGAAGGGTCAGTTCATAATGACCACTCTTAAAGGTGTTAATGGCGTAGAGGTTCGCTATTCAAAGGATGTAGCAAACAAGGTTGTGGATGCTATCGAAAAGGGTACAGACGCAAAGATTACGGTTCCAACAAATGTAGTAAAGTTTGCTGTTGAAAAGAAGATTGTTGAAATGCGTATTGTGGTTGATAAAACCACGCAGACAGTAAGCGTTTACAAAGATGATCAATTAATACGAACAATGCCAGTTTGCACGGGTTCCAATGGATATTACGAGACGCCAAATGGAACATTCCACATTTACTTGCGTTATGACGTTCAAGCTATGCAAGGATTTAATAGGGATGGTTCTAGATACTATTTGCCTGGAATTACTTGGGTTAGCTACTTTAACGGTGGAATTTCATTCCATACAGCAAGGTGGAATGATGTTGGTATAGCGCAAGGCTACCCAGCAAAGCATGGTTCTCACGGCTGCATTAATATGTACGAGCAGGATTCTAAGTGGGTGTACGACAATTGCCCGCGTGGAACAATCGTACAAGTGGTTGGTGAGCAGCCAGATGGTCCAGTTCGTCAATAATTCATTGCAATAGTGAGTTATAGATTTTATAAAAGTTATAAAATTCATAAAAGCGAGTAACAATTTGGCTAAATTGGATGACAATAACGCTGCAAAAGGCGGCGAACAAGCCAAGCAAGAATGTGATTCTCCAGCTGTAGCTAGAAGAATAAGCAGTACGCCTATTCAAGTGCGAGTTACAGCCACGCTTTTTGATGCTCCTTCGGACGAAGAGCGTATAGATGAAAAGCCGCCTTTTATTCGATTTGTCAGAAAACTTGTTACATCAAGCGTTGGATTTTGGATGCGTGTAAGCGGTAAGATTATGCGCCGTTTGGGTTGGTTTCCAAGCGTTGAGCCTTATATTGGTTATGGAACTGATAATTATGCTCGTCTGATTTGCCGTACGGTTCTTGCTCCTAAAGCTGGGCATCATTCTGTTTTGAAGCGCGGAATATATGCGATGCTTGTTGTTCCTGCTGTTAGGATTCGTGTTTCTTTAAGCATTGATGGTGTTCCTGTTGAATCTGCGCAAGTTGGTGATTCGTCTGTGTACGATAAGCCAGATGCTAGTTTCAACAGTGGTGCTGAATATTGTGTTTCAGACTGTTCTGGTTATCTTGATTTGATTACTGAAAGATCACTTAATGTTGGTGAACATAAAGTGTCTTACAAAGTAGATAATCGTGAGCCTGTTGATGCAAGCATGTTTGTTATTTCTGAAAAATCTACTTTGGGAATAATTTCCGACGTTGATGACACTATTATGGTCACTCAGGCTCCTTCTCCGCTAAGAGCAGCTTACAATCTGCTTATTATGAATCCAGAGCACAGGCATGCTGTTAAGGGTATGAATCATTTCTTTAATAAGATTCGTGATTTTGTTCCTAACGCCCCGTTTTTCTATCTTTCAACTTCTCCTTGGAATGTGGAAGCTTCTATACGACACTTCATTTCGCGTGAAGGTTTTCCATCTGGACCGCTTCTTCTTAGAGATTTAGATCCTAGACCTAAGACTTTTGTGCCGACTGGTCCTCAGCATAAGCTTGAGTTTGCTCAGCAGCTTATGGATGATTTTCCAGGTATGAGATTTGTGCTTATTGGTGATGATGGTCAGAAGGATCCAGCTACTTATGCGAGTATTATAAAAAAATTCCCTAATCGAGTTTTAGCGGTAGGCATAAGACAGCTTAAGGTCAATTCAACTATGACCGATTTTAGGAGAGCAATGTCTAAGGATTTTGGGGTTACTCTTGCGTCTTCTAGAATTGCAAGCGTTGGTGATGGTAATTTTGTTAATGCTAAAGGTGCTGCTGGAACTTTTGAAGGTGTCCCATTTTTTGCAGCTCCAGATGGTGAATCTTTGAAAGATATTATGATTCCATTTATTATGGATGCTGTTTAATGTTGTGTAGTTGATATTGTGTAATTGTGCAGAATTTTTATGTTTTCTATGTGTTGTAAAGGTTATAAATGCAAGATAGTTCGCTAAAAGTCGGTGAGTTTGATTCTTTAAATAAGGCTGCTGGTTTTAAGCCTATGCCTGCTACAAAAATTGATTATGTTCGTGAGTTTCACAATGATGTGTTTGTAGATGAATATGCTTGGATGAAAGACAAAGAGAGCAAAAGACTTCGTGAATATATTGATTCTCAAAACAAGTACACTGAACAACGCGTTTCTAGGTTAGATTCTTTACGTAAACAACTGTTTAATGAGATGAAATCGCGTATTCAAGAAACGGATATGTCTGTTCCAACAAGAATGGATGGATATTGGTATTATGTGCGTACCGTAGAAGGTAAACAGTACGGGATTCAATGCCGAATGCCTGTTAAAAATGAGAATGATTGGGATCCGCCAGTTATAGATGAACGCGCAAATCCTGGAGAAACAGAAGGCGAAGAAGTTATTTTTGACGCCAACAAAGAGGCATCGGAATTTGGTGGAGATTTCTTCCAACTTGGAGGAATGGATATTAGTTTAGACGGCACGAGAATGTTGTTTGGCGTCGATGCTAAGGGTGATGAAAGATTCGATTTTTATATTCGTGATTTTTGCAAAAGTAGCAATGATTTTATAACGCTTCGAGATTGCATAAAAGGCATATCTTCTGCGCTTTTAACACCAGACGGAAAATGGGTTTTTTATGTGACTTTAGACAGCGCATGGCGACCATACCAAGTGTTTAGACATAAAATTGGAACTTCTGTAGAAGATGATGTAAAAGTTTTTGAAGAATTGGATGCGAGATTTTTTGTTAGCGTTTACGAAAGTTTCGACGAACGTAGCATTATGATAAACAGCAGCTCAAAAACAACTTCGCGCGTATTAATGCTTCCATTAAGCACTCCAGAAGCAGATTTTAAGATGGTGTTAAAGCCTATAAAAAACGTGGAATACGATGTTTCTTTCGCATGCTTTGAAAATGCTGGAGATGATGGTAAAGATATTCCACTCATGTTTGTAAGCCACAATCTTAAAAATCCTAATTTTCAGATTGACGTTATAGATTTGCGAAAGCGATCTATGGAATCAATGCCATTTAACATTGGCGAAGGCGATTGTGTTGTTCAGGGATCTCCTTACGGCTGCAAAAATGGTGATTTATTAGAACCAGGAGCCAGCAAAAAAGCAGTTAGTGAACCGTATTATAACAGCAAAAATCCTAAGATTTTACAGGGAACTTGCGGATTGAGTATTGATGGTTTAAGCGTTTATAAGAATTATGTGGCTCTTTCTTTCCGAGCGAATGGCTTGCCTCAGCTTGCTGTTATGCCTAAAAGCAATGCTGTTGAAGATTTTAATGCTGGACGACCTTGGCGTTTTATTAGGGTTGGGGCAGAAGGTTTTATAAAAGAAACAGCGGAAGAGTGGCAACCAACCGATGTTGTAAAAGATAATTTGTCTGATTTATCTAATTTATCTATCCAAAATCAAAATCAAAACACCGCTCGAATTGAACTATCTAAAATAACCAATGAACAAGCTAAAAATAGTCGTGTTTACCTTATTGGAGCAACTGGTAATCCTTCTTACGAAGCTCCAAGAATGCGTTATTCTTGTTCAAGCTATGCGACACTAGGGTCTTTGCGTGAAATAGATCCTATTACAGGCAAAGACGTTTTGCTTAAGCGTGGGAAAATTCTAGGCGATTTTAACGAAAATGACTACGCAGAAAAACGAGTGTGGATTACTGTCCGAGATGGAGAGCGCGTACCCGTATCCCTAGTGTGGCGTAAAAACACTGTGGCTAAATCACAAGCAATGTTCATCACCGCTTACGGAGCTTATGAAATAAGCAGCGACCCGTATTTTTCTGTGGCGCGTCTAAGCGTGCTGGATAGAGGAGTGCTGTTCGTACAAGTGCATGTGCGAGGCGGCGGAGAAATGGGTCGTGCGTGGTATGAGAATGGTAGGCGTCGCAACAAAAAACACACGTTTGAAGATTTTGTAGACGTTACGCGCGCTTTGCAACAAGCTGGGTATGCTGATGCGAATCAGACTGTTGCAAATGGTGGTTCTGCAGGCGGCCTTCTTATGGGCGCTGTAGCAAATATGGCTCCGCAATGCTACGCGGGAATCGAAGCTGATGTTCCGTTTGTTGATGCGCTTACGTCTATGCTAGACGACTCGTTGCCGCTTACTGTTACAGAATGGGACGAATGGGGAGACCCATTGCATAATGCGCAAGATTACGCTTATTTAAAGTCTTACACGCCTTACGAGAATGTGCCTGAACATGTTGAGCCAGGTGAGTTTCCAAAGATTCTTATAACTTCTTCGATTAACGACACTCGCGTTCTTGTTACGGAGCCTCTTAAGTGGCTTGCTCGTTTGCAGGCTGCAGGTGCGGACGCGATTGCGCGCATTGAAACAGATGGCGGTCACGGTGGAAGCTCTGGCAGGTACAAAAAGTGGGAGGAAGTTTGCTATGAAAACGCATGGTGTTTAGATGCCATGGGTATTTCGTAGAATATTTTTAAAACACATTGGAGGCTGATTGTGGTAAGAATTAAGCCAGATAAGCCCTACACGGAAGACCTTCCTTTAACGCATACAGCGTTATTTAAGCAAGTGCCACTCGATCAAGCGAGGGAGCTTCTCGAGCATTTGCATGAGTCGGTTTTTTCTAAGGGGCAGGCGATTTTTAACGAAGGAGATACTGATCGCCGCATGTATCTGCTTGAGCGTGGACGGGTTAAGCTTGTACGCCATTCAAGGGATAATCGTGTGCAATTGCTTAGTATCCACACGCACGGTGAGATTCTTGGAGAGATTCCTGTTTTTGACCCGTTCGGCGGTCCGCGTACAGCTTCTGCAATAGCAATTACAGATAGAACTCGCGTATTATGGCTAGAAAACGAAGTTCTTTTTAAGTGGCTTGGCCATCATCCTAGGGTTGCTGTAGACATGCTTCAGGTTTTAGCTGCACGTTTAAGAGCAAATAATGAGCATATTTCTGATCTTGTTTTTATGGACGTTCCAGCTAGATTGGCTAAAACGCTTTTAAACCTTGCTTCTAGGTTTGGAGAACCTGTTAGGGAAGGTGTGCTTGTTCCTCACGATTTAACACAAGAAGAACTTGCTCAACTTGTTGGGTCTTCTAGAGAAACAGTTAATAAAGCGTTGATGGATTTTGCTCAGAGGGGTTGGATTAAAAGGCACGGTAGGTCAATTATTATTTACCAACCTGGAATGTTGATTCGCAGAGCAGAAAGATAAATCGCGATTTTTGCGTGCCGCAACGTAGAGGCAAACCTCTAGAATAGTTCGCATGCCTAAGAAGAAATCCCTCACAACTCGTCGCGTGTTAGCACTGTTTCTTACGTACATCACATTGTGTGTTGCAGGTGGTGTAGTATCAAGTATTTTATTTGTGCCAGGAGTGATGAGCGTAAACAGTGTGGTCAAGTCTGTTGTGCCTTCTCTTAGAGTTGATGGCATTGATTTTGACGTTACGGCTTTACCTCAAAAGTCGCGTTTATACGCTTCTGATGGCAAAACAGTTATAGCAACATTTTATGCTCAAAATCGCACTGTTGTGCCATTAAGACGCATATCGCAATACATGCAGCAGGCAATGGTTGCGCGTGAGGATCGTAGATTCTTTGAACATTCAGGCGTTGATGTGCAAGGCGTTATGCGTGCGTTTGTGCAAACATTTATTAAAAAATCTGATATGCAAGGTGGATCGTCTTTAACACAGCAATACGTTAAGAATGTTCTTATGATCAAAGCTAGAGAAGACAATGATCCTATTTCGGAATATCATGCTGCAGAAAGTACTGTTGCTAGAAAATTGCGAGAAATGTTAATCGCAATCCAAATGGAGAAAAAATACTCTAAACTAGAGATTTTACAGGGATATTTAAACGTTGCACAGTTTGGTAGTAATAATCTTTACGGTGTAGAAACTGCTGCAAAACGCTATTTTAATACCACTGCAGCCAATCTTAATCTTGTTCAAGCTGCGACTATTGCAGCAATCACAAAGAATCCTTCTAGGTACGATCCTTCTATTGAAGAAAATCAGCCTGAATCACAGAAGCAAAGAAATATAGTTCTTGATTTAATGCTTCGACAAAACTTTATAAGTCAAAAAGAACATGATGATGCGGTTGCAACACCAATTAAAAGCACTCTTAATATTCAGCATGAAGTTGCTAACGTTGGTTGTCAGGCTGCTGGAGATGCAGCATTCTTCTGTGATTATGTTACTAAGAAAATCTTGAATTCTAGAGAATTTGGCAAAACAACTGTAGCAAGGCAGAAGCTGCTTAATGAAGGTGGCTTGGATATTTACACCACAATGGATATAACAGCTAACACAACCGCCATGAATACGGCTAGGGCCACTATCCCTGTTAATGATCCTAGTGGTTTCGAAGTCTCTATAGCTGCTATAAAGCCTGGTACTGGTGAAGTTCTTGGTTTTGGAAGCAATCGTATTTATGATGCGACCGATGCGGCTAGGTCTGACCCTACTCACACAGCTATTAACTACGCTGTAGATGAACGAGACGGTGGCGGTTTAGGCTGGCAGATTGGTTCTACTTGGAAGCCAATCAATCTTGTTGCATGGATGCTTGCTGGAAAATCAATTAATCAGCCTGTACGAACAAACACGTTCTATAACAATACTGAATTTTCGTGCGCAAGATATAAAGGTATAGGGCGTTGGTCTGTGCGAAATTCAGATGGTGGAACTGTTAATCCAGAAACACCGTTAATGGGTTTGGTGCATTCTCACAACACGATTCAGGCTGCTATGGGTGCTCAGCTTAAGCTGTGTGCAGTGGCAGAGGCTGCGAAAACACTTGGATATCACAATTCTCCAATAGGTCAGGAAGACGTATTTTCTAAGAATTCTCTAAATCCTCCTATGGTGATTGGTGCAGTTCAGGCTTCTCCACTAACAATGGCAAATATTTACGCAACATTGGGTGCTAATGGTGTTCAATGTGACCCTATTGCAATCAAGCGTGTTATTGATAAAAACGGTAGACGTTTGCGAGTACCAAGCGCTAATTGTCATCAGGCTATACCGAAAAAGATCGCTCAAACTGTAGCCTACGCTATAAATCAGGGTGTTGCTCAACCTAGTGGTGTTGCGCATGCTGCTCAATTAGCTGGTGGTCGTAAAACTTTTGCAAAAACTGGTACTAACGAACAGTATTACATGACTACTGCAGGATTCGTGCCAAATAAGATTAGTGCTTTTGTTGCAATTGGAAACGCTGAAGTGCAAAAGAGCTTCAACAACATGAGAATTAATGGTGTTTATCGAAGCGCTTGGTACGGTGTTTACATTGCAACTCCAGCTTGGAAAAAGTTTATGGACGATTATCTAAAAGCGGCGAACGTTCCTATCGACAATGAATATGGTAAGCCAGATTCAAAGTATATGGCTGGTGGAAAGATGCCGTCATTAACTCCGCAAATGCGTCAGGAAGATTATGCAGAGCAACAGCGTAAGCGCGATGAGGATGCTCGTAGACAGGCGGCTCAAGATCAGGCTCAGGCTCAGGCAAATCAGGGTGCGGCTTCGACAGATCCTGCGACTGGTGGATCGTCGGTTACTGGCGATGGAAGAACGAGTACATCTTCTGGTTCTACGTACGGTAATACGGATGGAACAGGAGACGCATCTTCTGACGGTAATTAAGCTTCATCTGGTTAGTTGAAAATATTATTAAAAAATCAGCTGGCATTGAGGTATTGTGCGAATACTTCGATACCAGCTGATTTATTGTAATTTATTGTTATCTATTCTGGTTTTTTTTAATCTACATCAGCTGAAACTGCATCTTTAACTGTTTCAAACCCATCTTTTCTGAGTAAATCAGCAAGTCCGCGCTTTAGAACAGTTATTTGCTGAGGACCTCTATACATAAGAGAAGAAACGAACATAACTAGGTCAGCTCCACTTCTAATCTTTTCATAAGCTTGTTTTGCAGTAAATACGCCACCTATTCCAGCAATAGCAAAGCGAGACCCAAACTCGCTTCTAGTGCGCTTAATAAGCTCATTGCTTGCATTGTAAGTTGGAGCCCCTGAGATCCCACCTTTCCAATCTGCTGGAATATTCAATCCTTCGCGGTTCTTTCGCAGATTTGCAATGCTCACGCCATCAACCTTATGTGCGCTTAAAACGTCTAACAAAGACTTAAATTGAGGCCATCCGCCTTTTAGATTCAAAGGCATTTTTACAAGAGTTGGCTGAGGGCGATCAACTTTATCTAAAACATTAAAAAGCTTATTTAAAGCTTCTGGCTCGCTAAAAGGCTCGCCAGCCATAGTGTTTGGACAAGAAATGTTAACCTCAATCATGGAGCTTTTGCCACTTGCTCGTTCCATAGATATGCGATAATCTTCAATACCTTCGTCTAAATCACCAACAAGATTATCATTGGTGCGAGCAATGCTCACAGAAACACGCATGCTTTTAGCATTAGTCCACGCTTTTTCCACTCTAGGAATCACAAACTCGCTGCCATCGTTAGCAAGACCCGCATGAACAAGAAGAGAATCATATTGCGGAAGCCTATGATACCAAGGTTTAGCGTTTCCTTCGCATGGTCGGGCAGTTGTGGAGCCAACTGTTTCAAAACCAAAGCCAGCGTTGTCTAGAACTGTGCACAAATCGCAGTTTTTATCGAGTCCTGCGCTTAATCCAAATGGATTCGCAAAATCCACTCCCATAACTCGCGTTTCTAAAATTGGATCCGTGTAGTCTAACATTTCTCTGAGCATCCACATTAATCCTGGTATGCGCTCGCTTGTTTTGCAAAATGCAATCATTCGGTCGTGTGCTTCGTCTGGTGGAATGTTAAACACTAAGTGCGGCTTAATTACATGCTTATAGCTAAAGGTGAATAAGTCTGTTGCAGCTTTGTTCACAGCATTGTGTAAAGAATTTTCAGATACATAACTCATAACTCAATACTATACAACTTTGAGCATTTTGCAATTTTTACTACAAAGTCGTGAATTTTTGCGAATGGTATAGCAGCACAGCTATATTTGTGAGTTATGCCTACTTATGATTTGGGACTAGAACGCGTATCGCTTGAATTTGCAACAAAAACTATTTTTAGAAATGTGACTCAAGGTGTTTTTGAGGGAGACCGTATAGGAATTGTTGGGAAAAACGGAGACGGAAAATCCACGCTTCTTAAGCTTCTTGAGGGTAGTATGGACCCAGATTCTGGCAGAGTTACGCGTAGAAGCGGATTGACATTTGGCATTTTAAGCCAGCGAGATCCACTGGACGATAATGCTACAGTTCGCCAAGCTGCATTGGAGAATCGACAGGATTATGAGTGGGCTGCTGATTCAAAGTCTCGCGAAATTGTTGAGGCTCTTCTTGGCGGAATCAATCTTGAAGCTAAAGTTGGTACGCTTTCTGGAGGTCAGCGTAGGCGTGCGGATTTGGCTAGGTTGCTGTTGCATGATTGGGATATTTTGGCTTTGGATGAGCCTACGAATCATCTTGATGTGCTTACAATTCATTGGCTCGCAGAGCATCTTTTGCACAGGTGGCAAGACGGGCAGGGCGCGCTTTTGCTCGTTACGCACGACAGGTGGTTTTTAGACGAAGTTTGCTCTTCTATGTGGGAAGTTCACGATGGAGCAATCGACCCGTTTGAAGGCGGATACAGTGCGTACATGATGCAGCGCGTTGAGCGCGAACGTCAGGCGGATGTTCGCGAGGAGCGCAGGCGGAATTTGGCGCGTAAAGAGCTTGCGTGGCTTTCTAGGGGTGCTCGCGCGCGTTCTACTAAGCAAAAGTTTCACGTTAAGCAGGCTCGCGAGCTTATAGCAGACGTTCCGCCAATGCGAGATACTCTTGAGTTGAAGAGAATGGCAACTTCTCGTCTTGGTAAGCAAGTTGTTGATTTGATTGATGTTACGCAAATTTTTGAAGATTCGTCAAATCCTGCTGGAGCCGATGCAGATATTGTAAAATCACCATTTTCTCAGCCTACACATGTTGGTAGCGTTACGATTTCTGTAGAAGAATCGCCAGAAGCACCATTAAAAGAAACATGTGCCGCATCGCAAAAAAAGATTAGCGGCCGCATGCTTTTAGACAATCAAACGTGGCTAATTGGCCCTGGAGACCGATTCGGCATAGTAGGAGCTAATGGCGCTGGAAAATCAACACTTTTAAACATAATCGACGGCTCTTTGCATCCAACTAAAGGGCATGTAAATATTGGTAAAACTGTAAAATTTGCTGTGCTTTCTCAACGATTAGAAGAGCTGGAAAAGCTTGGAAAATATAAAGTCAAAGAGGTTTTGAGTAGATATAAGCCAAGCTACATAATCGACGGCAAAGAAGTGACTCCTGGTCAACTTATGGAGAGACTTGGTTTTAAACCAGAGCAGCTTATGACACCAATTGCAGATCTTTCGGGCGGCCAGAAACGCCGCATGCAATTGCTTTTGATTCTTCTAAACGAACCAAATGTGTTGATAATGGACGAGCCTGGAAACGATCTAGACACCGACATGCTTGCAGTTATGGAAGATTTACTAGACACATGGCCAGGCACTTTGGTTGTTGTCTCGCACGACAGATACTTGCTTGAGCGCGTGACTGATCAGCAGTTTGCGTTGATTGACGGCAAGATTCGCCATCTTCCAGGCGGAGTTGACGAGTATTTAAAGATTATGGAAGACTATGAGCGTGCAAATATGCAAGAGTCTAAGGCGGGTTTTGAGTCAGAATCTGAAATGAAATCCGAGTCTAAAGAAGGAATTGAATTAGATTCTGATCAAAAGTCTGAGACAAAATTAAGCGGAAAAGCTTACTACGATGCTACTAGAAGAGTTTCAGCAATAGAGCGAAAACTAGAAAAGCTTGAGGAAGAAAAAAGCGAGATTGAGCAAAAAATGGCTAACCATGATCCTAGCGATTTTGTTGGCTTGCAAGAGCTTAACGAGAAGTTACAGGCGAATCAAAGTGAGTCGAGCGCGTTAGAAGAAGAGTGGCTTGTGCTTAGTGAGCAAATTTGATGCAAAAGTCTACAGTTTTTGCATCGCGATTTTGCTCAAGATTAATGCTGCATGCTAGTTAATGCCGCGTGCTAGATTGTTGAATTATGGCTCAAATTAAGGATATGTTGGAATCTGTAAAACCTATTCGCTTTGATGGCAGAGATGTAGACGAGTTGCGACCAGTAAAAATCACGCGCAATTTTACAAACGTGCCAGAAGGCTCCGTTCTTATTGAGTGCGGAAATACGCGTGTTATGTGCACTGCCACTTTTACTATTGGAGTTCCGCGTTGGAGGCGAGACACTGGTTTAGGTTGGGTTACAGCCGAATACTCAATGCTTCCAAGAGCCACTGCCGAGCGAACTGATCGCGAGTCTGTTAAGGGCAAAATCGGCGGCCGCACGCACGAGATTAGTCGCCTTATTGGTCGCTGCCTTAGAGGTGTTATAGATATGAAGGCAATGGGCGAGTGTTTGATTCAAATTGATTGCGATGTTCTTCAAGCAGATGGCGGCACGCGTACAGCTTCGATTACGGGTGCATATGTTGCTCTTGTAGATGCTTTGAATTGGGCAGAAAAGCACAAGCATATTCGTAGTGCTAAAAACGTTCTTAAAGACTCTGTTTCTGCTGTTTCTGTAGGCGTGATTAATGGCACTCCAATGCTTGATTTGCCGTATGTAGAAGATAGTCAAGCAATGACAGATATGAATGTTGCTATGACTGGTTCTGGCAATTTTATTGAGATTCAAGGCACTGCGGAGCATCGCCCGTTTAATCGCGATGAGCTTAATGTTTTGCTTGATTTGGCAGCTAAAGGTAATCGTGAGCTTCAGGCTGCTCAGCGCGCTGCTTTAAGTCAAAATTAAATAAAGTTTATATCTATATCTGTTTATTCGATAAATTACTAAGGAGTGGCGAGCGTGAAACTTGTTGTGGCAACGCATAATGAGGGTAAACTCGTTGAAATTAAGCGGATTCTTAACGAAGAGTTTGCGGAAATGTCGGAGCATATTGAGCTTGTTACTGCTGGCTCTTTGGGGCTTCCAGATCCAGTAGAAACAGGCGTGACTTTTGAGCAAAATGCGTTAATCAAAGCTAGAGATGTTTCTTTAAGAACTGGTTTGCCTGCAATAGCAGATGATTCAGGTTTGATTGTAGATGTTCTCGGAGCTGCTCCAGGAATATTGTCTGCGCGTTGGAGCGGTGTTCATGGAGATGATAAGGCGAATAATGAGCTTTTGCTTAAACAGCTTGAAGACATTCCAGATCAGTGTAGAACAGCACGATTCCGCTGTGCTGCAGCTTTAGCTATTCCTAAGGGTTGTGGTGAAACAGAACTTGAAAACAGTATGTGGAAAACAAATGGTTTTGAAACTGTTCGCGTTGGAGAAATGGTTGGTAGACTGATTAGAGTTCCACGTGGAGAGAATGGTTTTGGTTACGATCCGCTTTTTGTACCAGATAATCAGCCTGTTAGAAATGGCATTCAAATGCAGGATTTGACAAGTGCTCAGCTTAGTCAAGAAGAGAAGAACGCCATTTCACACAGGGGCAGTGCGTTACGAGCGCTTTTGCCAGAGTTAAAAGCTATGTTCCTTGGGAAAACTAAGTAAATAAACTAAGCAAACCAGAAGTAAACTAGTTGATTTGTAAAATTGGATTTGCGATTTTTAATCCGTGAACAAATCTTTAGATATGATAATGCGATTTTCAGCAACCTGCTTTAAGTGCTTGCCATAATTGCTTTTACCATATTTTTCTGCCGACTCAAGCAAACGCTCGCGACTAATCCATCGATTCTCGTACGCAATCTCCTCAAGCACTGCGATTGGCAGTCCCTGCGCTCGCTCTATTGTGCGCACAAATTCGCCCGCTTCGTAAAGCGAGTCCATTGTGCCAGTGTCTAGCCACGCGTATCCGCGACCAAGAGTCATAACGTTTAGTGAGCCATTTTCTAAGTACATTTTGTTAAGGTCCGTAATCTCAAGCTCGCCGCGTGCGCTCGGCTTAACTTGTTTTGCAAACTCTGTAACTCTGGAATCGTAGAAGTATAATCCTGTAACAGCATAGTTCGATGCTGGGTGTTCTGGTTTTTCTACTATGCTAACGGCTTTGTGATTTTCATCAAATTCCACAACGCCGTATCTTTCTGGGTCGTCTACGTAGTAGCCAAATACTGTAGCACCGTGTTCTACGCGTGCAGCGTGCTTTAAAATAGCTCCCAGGCCATTTCCGTAGAATATATTGTCTCCAAGTACGAGCGCGCAAGAATCGCCGTTTATGAACTCTTCTCCGAGTATAAATGCTTGAGCAAGACCGTCTGGCGATGGCTGAACTTTGTAAGATAAGTTGATTCCAAATTGTTCTCCGCTTCCAAGTAGCCTTTCAAAATTAGGCAAGTCTTGAGGAGTAGAAATCACAAGAATATCTCGGATTCCAGCCATCATAAGCACGCTAAGAGGGTAATACACCATTGGCTTATCGTAAACTGGCAAAAGCTGCTTAGACGTTACTGTAGTAAGTGGGTATAGGCGTGTGCCAGAACCGCCAGCAAGAATAATGCCTTTCATCTTTGAAACATCCTTTACTTGTTGTTTTGTTCAATTCTATTTACGTAAGATTCAAGCAAATCTTCCCAATCGCATGGCGTAAATCCAGCGGACTCGATTTTTTGCAAGTCAAGTGCGCACTTGTGTGGTCTAGGAGAGCCATTAGATATGCGCGTGTAATCGTCTACGCGATTTGCTTCGATTTTGCTTGTGTCTACATTAAGTTGTGTAAACACTTTTTGAGCAATATCGTGCCAAGACGCGATTTTTCCTGAACCTGTAAGATTGTATGTTCCGTATTGTGCTTGAGTGTTTAGAAGATGGAACATGCCTTTTACTAAGTCGCTTGCAAAAGTGAGTCTGCCAGTTTGATCTATTGGCGCTTGAACACTAACAGATTCGCCATTTTTTAAACGGTTTGCAAAGTCAATCATGCGCGTTACAAAGTTTCGTCCTTCTCCAACAATCCAGCTTGAGCGAATAATATAATGCTGTGGAACGTTTGCTACTAGAGAATCTGCTGCAGCTTTTGTTTCGCCGTACACGCCTAGTGGCGCAAAGTCTTCGTTTTCTTTGTGATTTTCTTGAGTGCCGTCAAAAACATAGTCGCTTGAAATATGCACAAGAGTAATGTGGTGTTCTTGCGCTATTTTTGCAAGATTTGCCACTCCTTTAACGTTGCTATTCCACGCGGCTCTTCGCCCTTGTGGCGTTTGCGCGCCATCTACAGACGTATATGCTGCTGTGTTAATAATCGTTCCGTACAAATCCCAGTCGTAGCGGCTGTAATCGTCTTTATTTGCTATATCGAAGCTATCTAAGTCTACGTACTCAAATCCTTCTAAATCATGCTCTTTAGCATAATTTTGTATTGCGCGACCAAGTTGACCGTTGCATCCAGTTACAAGAGTGCGCTTTGGTGCCATTGGCTTTGCATCTTTTAGCATTGGATGGTGTAAGTCAGCTTCGCTGCGCTCGGATTCTTCTAAAGGTATTGGCCAATTAATGTGTAAATCTGGGTCTGCAAGGTTTACAAAAGTGTATGTTTTCTTTTGCTCTAGCGACCAATGTGCGTTTACTAAATAAGTGTATGCCGTGCCATCTTGCAAAGCTTGGAAGCTGTTTCCTACGCCTCTAGGCACGTAGATTGCTTTGCTAGGGTTTAGTGTGGTTGTGTACACTTGACCGAAGCTTTGCCCTGGTCTTAAATCTACCCATGCGCCAAATACTTCGCCAGTAGCAATGCTTATGTATTTATCCCATGGTTCTGCGTGGATGCCTCTGGTTACTCCGCGTTTTTCGTTGAACGAAATGTTGTTTTGTACAGGTCCAAAGTCGGGGAGACCTAGAGCCGTCATTTTGGCACGCTGCCAGTTTTCTTTGAACCATCCGCGGTTATCTCCGTGTACTGGAAGATCGAACACGATTAAACCTGGAATGTTGGTTTTTGTAACGCTTAGTTCTTTTTCAAATTCCATAGCATCCTACAAATTCTTTATTTTTGATTAGATTCGCGACTAGATTTTTGTTAGATTTGCATACAATTTGTATACAATTTGTATACAAGCAGACTTGACTTTTAGGCGATTCACTGTCCTTGTGCTTTATATTTCGCTTCAGTCGCGCTTTTAGCGCCTTCCCACCATGCGCGATTTTCTGTGTACCATTTGATTGTTTGCTCTAAGCCTGTTGTAAAGTCTGTGTGCTTTGGCTTCCATCCAAGTTGCGTTTGTAGCTTTGTGCTGTCAATCGCGTAGCGGCGATCGTGGCCTGGGCGGTCTTTTACAAGTTCAAAGTCGTTTGCATCTTTGCCCATCATTTCTAGAATCATGCGCAAAACTGTTATATTGTTTTTCTCGCCATTTGCGCCAATCAAGTACGTGTTTCCAAGCTCTCCCTTTGTGAGGATTGTCCAAACAGCACTGCTGTGGTCTTCTGTGTGAATCCAATCTCGAACGTTTAAGCCTTGACCATACAGCTTTGGCTTAATGCCTTCTAGAATATTTGTGATTTGGCGCGGAATAAACTTTTCAACATGCTGGTATGGTCCGTAGTTGTTTGAGCAGTTGCTGATTGTTGTGTGCAAACCATATGTGCGGGTCCATGCGCGTACCAACATATCGCTTGCTGCTTTTGTGGAGCTGTATGGGCTGGATGGGTGGTATGGCGTTTCTTCCGTGAATTTAGCTGGGTCGTCTAATGCCAAATCTCCGTACACTTCATCGGTAGAGATGTGGTGGTATCGAATCCCGTACTTTCTAACTGCTTCGAGAAGTCTAAAAGTGCCTTCAACATTGGTTTTAAGGAATGGTTCTGGGTTTGCAATGCTGTTGTCGTTGTGTGATTCTGCAGCGTAGTGCACAATAGCGTCGTGCCCTGGAACAAGCTTATCTAAAAGCTCAGCATCGCAAATATTGCCGTGAACAAAGTCAACTCTGTCTTCTGGCAATCCTGCAATGTTTTCAATATTTCCTGCATACGTTAACGCGTCTAGTACCGTTACGTGCGTTTCTGGGTGATTGTTCACTACGTAGTGCACAAAATTAGACCCAATAAAGCCGCATCCGCCAGTTACAATTATGTTTTTTGGCTCAAAGTTTGTTGTGTTACTCATGTTTTCCATAATATCCTCTTATATGCCTTTTTTAGTTTTGATTATTGTTTATTCTTTATTGATTATTGTCTAAGATTTTTCGTTTAAGCTTTTTCGCATTTCGTTAAATGCTGGCTCGGCTTGACCGTCGTAAATCATGTGTGAATGAGACAGCACTATGCAGCGAGAGCAAAGTTGCTTAATTTGATCTTCGCTGTGAGAAACAATTACCATTGTTTGCCCACGTTTTTGCTGCTCTTTAAGTCTTGTTATGCACTTGTGTTGAAAAGCTTCGTCTCCAACTGCAAGAATTTCGTCGATTAAGAATATGTCTGGATCGCTGTGCGCTGCTACAGAAAACGCCAATCGTAAAAACATTCCAGAAGAGTAGAACTTAACTTCTGTATCCATAAAAGGCTCTATTTCGCTAAAGTCTACTATTGATTGGTATTTATCGTCTATTTCTTCTTTTGTCATTCCAAGTATTGCGCCGTTAAGATACACGTTTTCGCGACCAGTTAAGTCGGCAGCAAATCCTGCTCCAACTTCGATTAGCCCTGCGATTCTTCCGCGCGCACAAACTTCGCCTTCGTCTGGTTGCATAACTCCAGAAAGCATTTTAAGCATAGTGGACTTTCCAGATCCATTCATGCCTATTAATCCAACTGTTTCGCCGCGTTTAATATTAAAACTAACATTGCTTAAAGCAGTAAAGTTTTGTGTTGCGTGCTTTTTAGACGGCGGTGTTAGCAGGTTTACAATAGATTCTTTAATCGAATGATTTGCGCGCAGCGAGAATCGCTTAGTAACGTTAGAAACGCTTAACACAACGTCTTCTGGAAGTGTGTTGGAAGGATTATTCATACATAACTCCTGCTGCTTTTAAAAGTAAAATCCAAATCTTAGTAAGCTTAAATTTCTTGAGCAAACTTGCCTTCAAGATGTCTAAATGTAACTTCGCCAATAAGTAATACAGCAAATGCAACTATAAGGCTTTCGCAAAGTCTTAAAGACCATGCCCCTGCAAATTGGAAAGTACGATCTGTGGCGTTTAGCCAGAATCCTCTGTGGAATGCTTCAACACTTATTGCAATAGGATTTGCATAATACATCTCTAAAACCCATCGTGGTGCGTGAGCTGCAACCATTTGCCACGTGTAGAAGCATGGAGCTAGCCATACAGCAACCATTGCTACTAAGTCTGTAATGTTTTCTGCATCTCTGTAAAAAACGTTTATTGCTCCAAAGAATAATCCAAGACCAAACGCAAACGTGCACACGCTAATAAATCCGATTATTGCCACTATTATGCCTGCAAAATCTGGAATCCACCCCATGCATAAAGCTCCGATTATAAGCACGATTACTTGTGGGAAAAAGTGCACAAAAGCAACTCGTAGCGACGCAAGTGGGAATAGCTCTCTAGGAAGATAGATTTTTTGTATTAGGCCAGCATTAGAAAGTATTGATCTTGTGCAATTAGAGAATGCTTCTACAAAAAAGTTTGTTACTATAATTCCACTAAAAAGGTACAGTGGGTAGGCTTGAATTCCGCCTCCGCGGCCAAGTCCTAAGAAAATTCCCATTGCAACGTAGAACACTACAAATTGCGTTATTGGCTTTACGTACGTCCAAGCCATACCGAGCCACGAACCGCGATATCTTATTCGTACTTCTTTTTTTACAAGTAAGTCAAGCAAATAAAGGTACCTTGGAATGTCTATCAAACCTTTGCTTCTACCAGGGTGATAGATGGCGTCAGACTTTGTTGTCATCGCTGCCTTTCTTACAAAATTTGCAGTGTGTATGCACATATAACTTTGTTAAGTTTACATTTGGGGATTGATTTGATTCAATATTTGGCTAAATAGTTGGCTAAATATTTGGTTAAATTATGCGCAGTATTGTGAGCAGTATTATGCGAGATATTATGTTCATCATTATATGTAATAATTTTAGCTTTTAGATTAATTGTTAATGTGATTATGTTGTGATTATTTTGTGCTTATGTTGTTCTATTTATTTTGGCATGTTTGAAAGTTTTTATACGCTGCTAAACTGAAAAACTATGAGTAAGCGAATTCTTGTTACTGGTGCTGGTGGATATATTGGTCGTCACGTTGTTAAAGCTCTTTTAGATGCAGGTGCTAGCGTAATTGCTTCCGACTTGCGTTTAGACGGTGTTGATGAGCGAGCAACGCGTATTGAAGCGAATATTTTTAGCGATGATGCTGATTTGTTTGCAAAGCTTGGGTCTCCAGACGTTTGCTTGCACATGGCTTGGCGCAACGGTTTTAAGCATGCTGCAGACACGCATATGGAAGATTTATCGAACCATTACCGCTTTATTCGTCTTATGCTTTCGGGTGGCTTAAAGCAGATTGCTGTTATGGGTTCTATGCACGAAGTTGGCTACTGGGAGGGTGCTATTGACGAGAACACGCCTTGCAAGCCAGCTTCTATGTATGGCATTTCTAAGAATGCTTTGCGTGAAGCTACTTTGCTTTTGGGCAAAGAGTATGATGCCACTGTTCAATGGATTCGTGCGTACTACATTGTTGGCGACGACGCTCGTGGAAACTCTATTTTCTCTAAGCTTCTTCAAGCTGCTCAAGAAGGAAAGAAGACTTTTCCGTTTACTACTGGAAAAAACAAGTACGATTTTATTAATGTAGACGTGTTGGCTAAGCAAATTGCTGCAACCGTTTTACAAGATAAAGTAAATGGCGTAATTAATTGCTGCACGGGTGAGCCTGTTTCGCTTGCGGATCGCGTTGAACGTTACATTCGCGAGAATAATCTTGATATTTCGCTTGAGTATGGCGCATTCCCAGATAGACCATACGATTCTCCAGCAGTTTGGGGAGATAATAGCAAAATACAAAAGATTATGAATACTAAATAAGAGCTAAAAATAAACAAAAATTATGATCTAAGTGCCGGGGACATTTCCCCGGCTTTTGTTTTATAAAACAGGTCAGTGTAAGAGCTGGAGAATTAACACGGGTTTTTAATGAGTGATAAAGAATCTAAAAACTGATTGTGTTTAGTAGTACAATAGATATGATTTGTGCTGTTTTACCGATTAGTGTGCAATGGAGACGATTTATGAATCCTGCAATTTCCGTGGTGGTTCCTGCATATAACAAGGAGCCGTATATTAGGCAGTGTATGGATTCACTTGTTAATCAAACTTTTAAAAACATTGAGATTATTGTTGTTGATGACGCTAGTACGGATAATACTTTGCAAATTTTGCGCGATTATGAGCTTAGGGATTCTAGAGTAAAAATTATTGCTAAAGATCATAATTGCGGTAGACATGTTGCGCGTAAAACTGGTGTTCAGGCAACTAGCGGTGATTACGTTCTTTTTGTTGACGCAGACGATGAGATTGAGCTTAAAGCTTGCGAAGTTCTTTACTCGTACGCTAGTAGTCATCCAGCAGATATATTGCATTTTGGTGTTTCTATTCACCCAGAAGGCAAAGCGGATGAAGATTTTGCATACAGCTACGATCAAATGTATGCGCAAAATAATGGTGATCAAACTGGCGATAATATTATTAAATCAACGTTTTCTAGTGATTTTCCGCATTGGACACCTTGGAATGTTATAACAGCGCTTTTTAAAGGTGACTTAGTTCGAGATGCGTTTAAAAAAACAGTTTCAACACGACTTTCTAAAGCAGAAGATGCTTACGAATATTTCGCTATTGCAGCCTTTGCCCAAACTTTAAAAGACTTAACAGCGTTTCGCGCGCTTAAATACCATATTGGCAGAGGAATTTCTGGAAGATCTAAAATAAGCGTTGAAAAATTCACTGTAGAACAACGCAGTGTTAAAGATGTTATAAGCACTGTTTACGATTTTGCTAATGATTTTGCTAACGAGCCTTCGATGAAAAGTCGAAAGCAAACCATTGAAGAAGCCTCACGCTGGTTTGATAATCGTGGATTAAAAATAGTAAAAGATGAGTTCTTTACAAGACTAAAAATCGAGGATTTTCAAGAAGCAATAAACGCTGTTATTGAAACATGGGGATTAGAACGCGCGTGCTCAATTGTGCTAGAAAAGCTTGTAGACCTTATGAATCAAGTTGTAGAAAGCGATTGCATAATAAAACACGGCTCTGTATGTGATGCTCTTCTTAACGTTTATAGAAATATTAAACCAGATAGTTTTAAAGATCCGCAAAACACAACTTACGATAAGCAAGTAGACTTAATGTCTTTGCATATTATGCAGGTTCATCAGCAAAAATATGAAGAAGAACAAAAGCGTTTGCAAATCGAAGCGCAAAAACGTTATGATGCAATGCCAGCTTATAAGCGTTTTGCAAAAAAGATAAAAAATATGGTTAAAAACTTAACTAAATCAAAGAATGATAAATAAAGTCTAAAAAATAAATTTGCGATTAAACAAAATACAAGATTACACAATAGAATAATCAAGGATAATTAAAGGTAAATCAGGAGATAACATGATTTTGGAAAATCCAAAGCGCTTGGGCATTTTCTTCTTCTACGATGCGCAAGGTCACGCAGACCATTATGTGTCTACGCTGCTTGACGGATTCAAACCATTCTTTAACGAGCTTGCGATCGTAGTAAACGGCAAAATCGACGAGCCAAGTAAGTCGATGCTTAAAAGCTATGCGAACAAGTTTATTTTGCGCGAAAACAAGGGTTTTGACGTGTGGGCGTACAAAACCGCAATGGACTCTTACGGTTGGGCAGAGTTGGAAAAGTTTGACGAAGTAGTGTTATTTAACGCTACGATTATGGGTCCAGTTTATCCGTTTAGCGAAATGTTTAACGCTATGAACGCAAAAGACCTTGATTTTTGGGGCATAACAAAGTTCCATAAAGTTAATGGAGACCCGTTTGGCTACAGCCCATACGGATACTTGCCAGAGCATATTCAATCGCATTTCCACGCATACAGAAAAAGCTTTATTCAATCCAAAGATTTTCAGGATTATTGGAACAATCTTCCACCAATCAACAGCTACTTTGAGTCGGTTGGATTGCATGAATCAGTATTTACAAAGCGATTTGCAGATAAGGGTTACAAGTGGTCTGTATACGTTGATACGAGTGATTTAGAAGGCTATTCTTATGGCCCAATAACGTATGCTGCAAGGCAGATTGTGGAATACAAGCGATGCCCGATTTTTAAGCGCAGGTCTTTCTTCCACGACTACTCCGACGTTTCTACGCAATCTGTTGGAAACCAAGCATTAGACTTATACGAGTATTTGAAAGACCACACAGATTACAACACGGATTTGATTTGGGAAAATGCTTTGCGAAGCATGAATATGGCAGATTTGATGAAGAATCTTCATTTGCGATACATTTTGCCGCAAAATCATGTTGTAGAAAACTCGTCAACAGCTACATCAACATCTACGGATAAGCCAAAAGTCGCGTTGTTTATGCACTTGTATTACATGGATTTGCTAGATAAAAGTTTGCACTATATTCAATCCATGCCGCAAGGATGTGACGTTATTTTAACTGTAGGATCGAAAGAAAACCAGCAAATCGTGAAACAGCGTGTGGAACATCTTCCATATAACGTAGACGTGCGGTTAATTGAAAATCGCGGTAGAGATGTGAGCGCATTCTTAGTGGGCGGCGGCGCAGATCTTATGAAGTACGATTACGTATGCTTTGCTCACGATAAAAAAGTCACGCAATTATCTCCTCGAAGCATAGGCGACGGATTCGCGTACAAGTGTTTTGAAAATATTCTTGCAAGTAAAGAGTATGTGCAAAATGTTATAAATCTGTTTGAAACGCATCCGCGACTTGGAATGGCAATGCCAACGCCGCCAAATCACGCAGACTACTTCCCAGGATTTACATACACTTGGGGTCCAAACTTTGAAGGCACGAAGAAATTCCTAGAAAAAACGTTAGGAATTAGCGTTCCGTTAGACGAAAACAAAGACGCTATAGCTCCTCTTGGAACAATGTTCTGGTTCCGCACGAAAGCACTGCACGGGCTATTGGATAGAAAGTGGACTTACGAAGATTTTCCAGCAGAACCGCTAAAAATAGACGGAACGTTGTTGCACTTTATAGAGCGAGCATATGGGTATGTGCCGCAAGCCAACGGATATTATGACGCATACATATTCTCGGACCACTTTGCACGAATAGAAATGACGAATCTAGAATTCGATGTTCGAGAACTCACAAAATCTGTGAGCACGCCATGGATTAAACGCAATTTGGAAGAAACTTGTAGGGAAGTAATGCGCGGAAAGCGATTCCGTTACGCTGCTTTAAGAGTGTTAAGAAGTATTGCAAAGCGCGTATTTTATAAGACTTTGTACATAGGTCAAAGAATTGTGCACATTGGTCGTAAAGGTAAAGAAGATGAGTGATATAAGCGTAAATACAGCTGCAGCAAATCTTACGCGCGCAAGAAAACCGCGACTTTTCTACTTGGATTGGATTCGCGCAATAGCTGCGATTTTGATTGTGGTAACTCATTTCAACAATCCATATTTGGAGCCAATGCGGTTCTTTGTAAATAGACCGTTTGGAATCTACATTGGTGGATTAGGAGTATCGCTATTTTTGATTATTTCTGGCGCTGCTCTTATGTACAACTACGGGGATAGAGAAAGCCTGGATTTGCGCACATTCTACACAAAGCGCGCAAAAACACTATACCCAATGTTTTGGGTAGCATTCATAGTGGCGAATATTTTACTGTTTATTCGCAATAATGGATATATTTTTGTACCAAGGCATAAAATAACAGCAATTTTTTCGCTTTTTGGAATGGATGGTTATGCTTCTGCATTCGGTGTAGGAACTTTTTATGTTCTAGGCGAATGGTTCTTAGGGTTCATAATACTGTTTTACATAGTGTTTCCACTTTTAAGAGTTGGCGTAAACAAAATGCCAATAGCAACTGTTTGCATTGTGATGGCTCTATACGCTGCAACAGTTGTGTTCTTTACTTTTTACCAGATTCCACGAGTTCCGTCTGATATTCTTTTAACAACAAGATTGCCAGAATTAGTATTTGGCATGATTTTTGTAAAGTTCATAAAAAAAGTGCCGCATTGGCTTGCTGCAATATCTTTTGTGATTCTTGCATTGCAACAATTAACGCATGCTTTACAAGGAAATATTGCCGTTACGATTGTAGGAATATTAGCATTTTTGCTGCTTTCTTATATTGGCGAACTTGTTAAAAGTTTTAAGCCATTAAGCGCGTGTACAAAGTTTATATCCGCGTATTCGTACCAGATTTTTTTGGTACACCATGTGTTAATAATGCAAGTGTTTACAGTAATATACCCTACGTGGCTTAATCGCTGGCAGGCGTACGGATTGCTAATCGCAGAGTTTGTGGTAATTCTTGTGCTTTCTGTAATACTCAAGCGTTTTACAAACTTGATTGTTGGTTTTGTGAGCAAATGTTGGGTGAAAATCGGCAGCAAGAATCGCAGTTTGGACTAACATGCGTATTTGTTCTGGAATAATCACCTATAATCCAACTTTAATAGATGTAAGCACGTGTTTAGAAGCGCTATGCAATCAAGTAGAGCGCGTAGTAATCGTAGACAATGCGTCTAAAAATGTTAAAAGTTTGCAAGAAGTTGTAAGCAAATACGCAAACGTGACTTTAGTTAAAAACAGTCAAAATATTGGTTTTGCAAAAGCATTAACGCAAGTGCTTGAATGGGCAAAATCGCAAGGTTTCAACTGGGTGCTAACGCTTAACGACGATTCTGTTGTGCCAAGCAACATGATTAGCGAATACAAGAAAATCCTGGAAAGTCAGGGAAATCTTGTAAATCAAAAAAATGCAAAAAATTCAAAAATCGCAATTGTATGTTCTTTGCTAAAAAACCGTTTAGACGGCACGATTTTACACAGCAAATGCCACGAAGACGAATGCATAACGTCTGGAAGCTTAACAAGCGTAGAAGCGTGGCAGAAAATCGGCGGATTTGACGAATGGCTAGAAATCGACGGAGTAGACTTCGACTTTTCAAGGCGACTAGTGCGAGCAGGGTGGAAAATCGTAGAGTGCCAAAACGTTATAATGGAACACCAAATCGGCAAAGCGCGCTCAATAAACTTGATTATAAAACACCCAATCGTGTGGAATCACAACGCAAATCGCAAGTATTACATAGCGCGAAATATGCAAGTAGTGGATTACAAAATGGGAACATACTCGTATGCTAAGTCGTTGCGTGCAGTTGTGCGAGATATGATTTTCGTTGCGCTGTGGGAAAAGAATAAATTTGCGAAAATTCGCGCAATGATACGCGGATTTAAGGATGGGCAGCAAAAGATTCGTCAAATGCGCAAAATCTCATCTTGTAAAGCAGAGCAGAACGCGGTTTGAAAGGATAGCAATGATAGCAATGGAAAATTATGCTAAAAACGAAAATCCGCTAGTTTCTATAATCGTGCCAGTCTACAATTCTGCAAAATATTTGAGTGGATGCGTGGACTCGATTCTTGCGCAAACTTACAAAAACATAGAGCTGATTTTAGTAGACGACGGATCCAAAGACGACTCTGGCAAAATTTGCGATTCCTACGCATCAAAAGATTCGCGAGTTAAAGTAATACACCAACAAAACGGCGGAATATCTCGCGCACAAAACGCAGGGCTTGATGCGGCAAGTGGCGAATTTATAGCGTTTGCAGACAATGACGATATTCTAGATTGCAAAAATATTGAGATTCTTCTAAACGCTATTTTGCAAAGCGGAGCTAGTATGAGCAAAGCAAAATGGCGTCAATTTGGACTAAGTAGCTTAGAGCAGATTAAAAAAGAAGCTGGTTTGGGTGCACGTGGTTTGAGCGCGGATAAGTCGCAAGCAATCGCACGTTTAGAAAACATGCCTCAAATAAAAATCGTAAAAAATCCTCTAAAAGCGTATCAAACTGTATTTTGCAAAATATTTAGAATAATCGGAAACAAGCTGGGCAAAAACAGCGAAGCGCGCTACTTTAACGAAGCGAATTGGTGCAGGCTGTACAAGCGAGAAATCTGGGAGGGAGTGCGATTCCCAGAAGGAAAGTTTGCGCAAGACACGGCGATGGCAAGCGTGCTGTACTCGCGCATGAATTACGTGGCACATGTGGACGCAGTGCTGTATTACTGGCTGCAACGCGCAGATTCCGTAACGCATAAAATGCGAGACGCGGGCTTTTATCACGATCATATTGACGCTGTGCGAGCAAATTGGGATTTGTGCTTAGAACACAACGTTGTGCCAGCAAGAAGCTACTACACAATGGTTGGAAACTTAAGGTATGAGCGATGTGCGCTGAAAAGTGGGGAAAGTAGCGACGCAGAAATCCAAAAAATATACGAAAAAAATTATGCTAAAGACGTAGAATTTGCTAAATCAGCTGTTAAAAAGCTTACGATTTTACAGCGCGCGCAATGTTTTACGATGGCGTGTGTGAGAAATCTTGAAAAAATAATCTACGATTACAAAATCAAAAACATGAAGTAATGCAATTAAAAATATGAAGTAATGCAATTAAAAATCGAAGAGTAAGTGCAAATCAGAAAGCAAGAAATGAGTAGGAAAATGAGCGAATACCCAGATTTAGTGGTTGTTGGAGCAGGATTGTTTGGCTTAACTGTAGCTCAGCAGGCTGCAGAACGCGCTGGCGCTCGCGTTGAGATTATTGACGTGCGTAATCACATTGGCGGCAACGCTTACTCGTATTTTGACGAGCGAACAGGAATTGAAATTCACAAGTATGGCGCGCATCTTTTCCACACAAGCAATAAGCGCGTGTGGGATTACGTGAATCGTTTTACAACGTTTACTAACTACGTGCATCGCGTTTACGCAACTCACGACGGCGAAGTGTATTCGTTGCCAATCAACTTAGGTACAATTAATCAGTTCTTCCACGCGCACTACACGCCAGAAGAAGCAAAGGCGCTTATTGCAAACCAAGCGGGGGAGTTTGCTGGCAAAGATCCGCAGAATTTGAACGATAAAGGCATTAGCTTAATTGGGCGGCCGCTTTACGAAGCGTTTATTAAGAATTACACGGCAAAGCAGTGGCAAACGGATCCTTCTAAGCTGCCTGCTGGAATTATCAAGCGATTGCCTGTGCGATTTAACTACAACAATCGCTACTTTAAAGACACTTGGGAAGGCTTGCCAACGGATGGGTACACTGCTTGGATGCAGAGAATGATTGACGATCCGCGTATCCACGTTTCGCTTGGCGTAGACTTTTTCGACGAATCGCAGCCGTTTAACAAGCGCGCGCTGGTGGAAGCTGGAGTGCCAGTGGTCTACACGGGGCCAGTGGACAGGTATTTTGATTATGCGCTTGGCGAGTTAAAGTGGCGTACCGTTGACTTTAAGGAAGTGCGTTACGAAGAGAATGACCACTTTGGCTGCCCAGTTATGAACTATTCGGATGCTGATGTGCCATTTACGCGCGCGATTGAGTTTAAGAACTTTAATCCAGAGCGCGAGGAGGTTGAAGGCGTTGCTAGTGGTGAAGCTGGCGATTGCGCAACTTTTGTGCCGGGCAAAAGCGTAAAAGCTGGGGAGACTGTGGTTTGGCAGGAGTATTCTCGCGCTGCAACTCGCGACGACGAGCCGTATTATCCAGTGAACACGGAGGAAGATAAAGCCTTGTATGCGCGCTATGCAGAGCTTGCGGAGGCGCAGCCTAACACTGTTTTCGGTGGACGTTTGGGCACTTACAGCTATTACGATATGCACAATGTGATTGATATGGCTTTGCGCGCTTACGAATCGCAAGTAGCACCACTTATTGCTCACTGAATGCAAAATATAAATTAATAAAAATAAATAAAAATAAAGAGCTATACATCAAAAAGTGTATGAAACTAAACTGACTAAATTCTATTTCAAGAACATACATCAGAACAGTTTTATACACTTTTTGACATATAACCCAAAAGGAGAAGATTATTTGATACTAAACTAAATGATCTCGCGTGTCAAGATACAAAATTTAGACTCAAACTATAGTAAAGTCACGCTTCCCACTTAGTAGGCTCAATAACTTCCTTGCCACCCATATAAGCCTGCATAGCCTTTGGAATATCAATCGAACCATCTTCATGCTGATGATTTTCCAAAATAGCCACAAGCCAGCGAGTAGTAGCCAAAGTGCCATTAAGTGTGCTAACTGGGCGAGTTCCGCCATCTTCCATGCGCTCGCGAACATTCAAGCGGCGAGCCTGATACTCAGTGCAGTTAGAAGTAGAAGTAAGCTCACGGTAACGGCCCTGAGTTGGAACCCAAGCTTCGCAATCAAACTTACGAGCGGCAGAAGAACCAAGGTCACCAGCAGCAGTATCAATAATGCGGTAAGGCACTTCCACCTTAGCAAGCATTTCCTGCTCCATACCAAGCAACTTCTGATGCTCAGCGCGAGAATCTTCCTGCTTGCAATAAACGAACATTTCTACCTTATCGAACTGATGCACGCGAATAATACCAGAAGTATCCTTTCCAGCAGCACCAGCTTCACGACGGTAGCAGCTCGACCAACCGCAATAGCGCAAAGCACCATTGCTTAAGTCAAGAATCTCATCCTCGTGCATGCCAGCGAGCGCAACCTCTGAAGTACCAACCAAATACTGATCATCTGGCTCGCGCAAACGGTAAATCTCATCCGCGTGAGAATTCAAGAAGCCAGTTCCGCGCATAACTTCTGGGCGCACAAGCGTTGGAGTAATTGCAAGGGTAAAACCGTGCTCTTCGGCTTGATCTACAGCCATAGTAAGCATTGCGATTTGCAAGCGAGCCACGGCACCGCGCAAGAAGTAGAAGCGAGAGCCTGCAACCTTTACGCCTCTGCGCATATCAATTCCAGCAACGCCAGTTCCAAGAGTCAAATGATCCTTTGGCTCAAAGCCTTCTGCAGCAAAGTCGCGAGGTGTGCCAACTTTCTTAACTACAACGTAGTCATCTTCTCCGCCTTCTGGAGCTTCATCTTCAACGATGTTAGAAAGCTTCCACATTGCTGTAGTGTAGTCGGCAGTAGCCTGCTCAGATTCAGCTTTGTATTCTGCAACCTTTTGAGCAAGTTCTTTAGTCTGAGTAATAAGTGTGGCTTTCTCGCTATCTTGAGCAGCTGCAACCTTTTTTCCTATTGCTTTCTGCTCTGCTCTGGCTGCTTCAAAAGCCTTTAAACTGTTGCGGCGCAAGTCGTCTGCACGAAGCACCTCATCGACGAGCTCAACGGACTCGCCACGCTTGCGCTGCGATTCCTTAACTACGTCGGCATGTTCACGAATAAATTGGATATCAAGCATGTTTTCTAGCCTAGTGCCGCAAGGCGACAGATACATATATAATGGCATGAATAAGTGATTGCACTAAAAGGGGTAAAAATGGCGGTTATTCATGCTACGCAAGATAATTTTGAGAAAATTGCTGGTACTAATGAAATAGTTGTTGTTGATTTTTGGGCAACTTGGTGCGGACCATGCCGAGCTTTTGGTCCTATTTTTGAACAAGTTAGCGAAAAGTTTGACGATGTTCCATTCGTTAAGGTAGACATAGACCAGTCTCCTGATTTGGCAAGTGCTGCGGCGATTAAGGCTGTTCCAACGGTTATGGTTATCAAACGTGGAGATGTTATTTATCGTCAAGCTGGGGCTTTGTTGCCAGCCGATTTAGAAGATTTAGTCAATCAAGCTAAGGCTTACGATCCTAGTAAAGATGCTGAAGGTAATTCTGGCAGCGAATCAAGTGAATCTGAAAATGATGGGGAATAGTAGTAAGAACCTTGATTTTAAGCCATTCTCTTTGCATGAGTCTACAATTATATATACTTTGTGCAAAAAGCTGTATGAGGATTATTTATTTTTAGATTTACGCTTTGTGCATTAACTTCTACCAAGGAGAGTTATGACAAGTCACCGAAGGAAAACTGTTACACTTACCTCATTGAGTGTTCGTCAGTGGGCAAGAATTGTAGCGATTTTTGTTGGTTTTGTGTCTGTAGTAACTCTTGGTATTGCGTCTAGGAACTTTTATTCGGCATCAAAGAATCATTCTGCGAAGCCTTACATAACTGCTTATTCTGCTACAGATTCCGCTAATCAGGTTTCGCGTGGCACGTATCGTAATTCGCTTAAAAGTGTTAAAAAAGGCGCTACTTCTTACATAACTGTGAATATCAATGGGAGTCATCGTACTGTTCTTGGCACGGATTTTACAAACGTTAAGTCTGTTCTAGAAGCTGGAGATATTACTCTTGAGCCTAATGATGTTGTAGAGCCTGCACTTGATTCCAAGGTAACCGAATCGACAGTTATCACCATTAAGCGTGCAGGCGCAAAGCTTGAAACTTCTGATGAACCGATTGCTTTTAACACGGTTAAGAAGGAAACTGCAGCTCTTCCAAAGGGCACAGAAAAGGTTAAGGATCAGGGTGCTCCTGGCGTGATGGAAACAAGTAAGATTGTTACTCGCGCAGGTGATAAAGTTGTTTCGTCTAACGTTTTTGTATCGTTTGTTAAGCAAGCTCCAAAAGATAAGGTCATTCTTGTTGGTACAGGTGGAGCTAGCGTAGATTCAGATTTTGCATCTTCTATTGGTACTACAGTTCCTGCTGGTGAAATGCAGGAGTGGGCGCATTCTTGGCTTCTTTCTAACGGTTATAGCGAGGCTGATTTTACTGCTACAGTGTTTATTATTTCACATGAATCAGGTTGGCGCGTAAACGCTATGAATCCTTCTGGTGCATACGGTTTGCCTCAGGCTCTTCCTGGAAGGAAGATGTCTTCTATGGGTGCTGACTGGGCGACTAATTATCAGACTCAGCTTCGTTGGTTCTGGAATTATTGCAATGGTCGTTACGGTTCCATTCAGGGTGCTTACAGGCATTGGTTGTCTCATAGAAGCTACTGATTTGTATTATACTTGCTACTATTATGAATTTTGCGGCAATTGTAAGTTTGTGAGAATTATAGATTTATAGACGCGCAGACTCATAGAGTAGACTTATAGATTTGTTTTGAAGCGATTATCGTAGAGTCAAGTATGTTTCTTGGTTTTACGATAATCGCTGATTATTTTATGCGTGTTGTGTGATTATGGAAGGAAATTTAAGTGACAATATTGCCTAGAAAATCATGGTTTAATAAGGGTGATGATTTTGTTAGTGAGTCTGCCAAACGCAAGCCTTTTGGAGATTTGTCTAAACTTAGTCATGCTCTTGTTGGTGAAGAAGCGTATAAAAACAATCGTCTTACTCGCGCAGCCTTGGTTTCTTTGGCGATCTTAACTTTTATAACTTTTATTGGCAATTTTGCGCAATTGCAGCTCACGGCTGCATTACCTACTATTGTGCGTGAGTTTAACATAAGTGTTACTACGGGACAATGGCTTACGTCTATTTTTCAGCTGATTATGGCTATTATGGTGCCGCTAACAGCATTTTTGACTAGACGATTTTCTACTCGTCAAATTGTTATTACTTCCATGATTCTTTTTACTCTAGGCTCAGTTATGGCATGGCTGAGTAATGATTTTATTATGGCGTTAGCTGGGCGAACTCTAGAGGCTATTGGCACTGGAGTTATGTGGCCTGTTCTACAGATTACTGTGTTTTCTGTATACCCAGTTACTCGTAGAGGAATGGCTATGGGTAGCGTTGGTATGGCAATGAGTATTGCTCCAGCAATTGGACCAACAGTTGGTGGTATGCAAACTGATTTTAACGGTTGGCGTTCTATATTCTTATCTCTTACAATTATTGGCGTAATTTCTATTGTTCTTTCCATATTTTTCCTACATAATTTCGGTGAACATGACCGCTCTGCCAAAGCAGATTTCTTCTCCGTTGGACTTTCAATTGTTGGCTTTGGTGGAGTTATGTTTGGTTTCACAGACATTGAGTCTTATGGCATTTCAAATCCGCTTTCGTGGTCACCTATGGTTGTTGGAGCATGTGGAATAACGTGGTTTGTGATTAGACAATTGCGTGCGCGAGTTAAAGGAAAGCAGCCGCTGCTTGGAATAAGCGTGTTGAAGAATCGCTATTTTACGATTGGCACCGCTTGCGCATGTTTAACATTCTTTGCGTTCAGCTCAATTATGGTGGTTATTCCGCTGTATATTCAATCAGATCGTGGTTTTTCAGCTACTATGAGTGGTCTGGTATTGTTGCCTGGCGCGTTTGGAATGGCAATTTCGCAATATTTTGGTGGGCGTATGCTCGATCGTTTTGGTGTGCGACCTGTAGCAATGGCAGGCTCTCTTATTTTGCTTTTTGGCACAGTTATGATGAGCCTTATCGACAAAGACACATGGATTTGGTGGATTTCAATCTGGCAGTTTACTCGACAAATCGGCATGGGATTTTTGCTTATGCCTGTTACAACATGGTCTTTAAATTGCTTGCAACCTAGTGAGTTGGGCGATGGTTCTGCAGTCACTAATACAATGAGACAGCTTTGGGGTGCTATTGGTGCTCCAGTACTTGTTGTTACTATGGCTACTTTTACTCAGTGGCATCATATGCTTACTGGAGTTGGTTCTGCAGATAATTTGGCAGCCAGCATTTTTGGTGTTCAATGGACTTTGAGAATTAGTGCGATTATTACGGCTGTTATGGCTTTAATTGTGATTTTTGGGGTTAAAGGTGATGGGGCTGGTTCTGCTCATCAGCTTGCGCGTAAGGCGATTGATCGTATGCGCGTGTTGCATATTCCTCATGCGTCGGAGCATAAAGACGTTATGCACGATCACACGCATCATCAGTACTGATTTACTAGCTTTGTGTATTGATTGCGTCAAGTGCGGTAGAGATTCGAGATTTTTCGCAGCTAGCGAGGCGAGCCTCAGCACCGAAGGTGGTGACTCGCCGAGAGAGCAAGAAAAATCGAGAATCTCGGTGATTAAGCAATACGCAATTGTTCAGACTTGTAAGAGGACTGGGTGATTCTTGGTCGAACAGTATAAGAGCGGCAGCCGATACCAAATAATCCAATGATCAACCACTACAAACAAACTTCAACCCAAAAACAAAATCAAAGACAAAACGGAACAACCGCAACACCAGACAACACGTAAAAGGCGGAGCGTTGTGAGACAAGAAACACCCAGCCCTCGCGCAACGCTAAATAGGAAAATCGCGCAACAGCAAAGAAGGAAATGAGTAGATTCACGCATTCGTTTTCAAAATTACACTTAATACGTGAGCTAACGCGGGAACATAGTGTCATGTTTTTTTATAATCATTTGTTCGTTTTGTTGAATTTTGCAATATTTTGCATGAATTTTGTTAACTACCTAACGTTTTTCACATAGAAACGCTCATTTGAGTTTGTTTTTTGCGTTTAGTTGTGCGATAATGTTCACATGATTTCTTCTCAGCGTCAGCAGTTGATTTTAAGCCGTCTTCGCACTAGAGGGGCTGTGCGTATTACTGCTCTTTCTAAAGAGCTAAGTGTTTCGGCGATGACTATTCGTAGGGATATCGCGGAGCTTTCAGACAAAGGTCTTTTAAAAAGAGTTCATGGTGGTGCTGTTACAACTAACACTCTTCTTTCTGAGCCTCTGTTTTCGGTAAAGTCGCAGATGGATATGGGCTTAAAGGACGCAATCGCCGGCAAAGCTGTGGATTATGTTCAGCCTGGAGATGTTATAGCTATTGGTGGTGGCACCACTGCTTATGTATTTGCTCAGCATCTACTTGAGTCTCGTAGAGCTTCTGGTATTACGATTTTAACCAATTCGATTCCTGTTGCAGAGCTTGTTCAGGCGCTTGAGTCTAAAGATATTGAGGTTATTGTTACTGGCGGAGTTATTACTAGATCTAATTCTCTGGTTGGTCCTATTGCGGATAAGGTTGTTTCGTCTTTGCGTGTAAACACCGTGTTTTTGGGCACTCATTCCGTGAGCCTGCCTCGTGGATTCCTAATGCCTAATTCTCTTGAAGCCGCTACAGATATGGCTTTGATGGATATTGCGGATCGTACGATTATTTTAACAGATCACACTAAATGGACTTGCACATCGCTTTCACTGTTTGCTCGCTTCGACCAAGTGGATACTGTTATTACAGATGATTGTCTGGATGCGGATTCTCAGCTTCGTACGCGTGAGCTTGTTAAAAATTTGGTTCTTGCTCCTACAATAGATTCTTTGGAAGAAGAGTAGCTTGTAGATCAGTATTTCATTACTTATTGCGTATTGTGTGGGGCTTGTGTTAGGCTCAGTTAGTTCATGACTTTGTAGTGATTACACATTAAAGTTGCGCGTCTTATGCTTGCGATTCACGGTTTGCTTGTTTTGCGCACTTTTGCTGCTTTGCAGTCTGTAGATTAATTTTGTGCAATTACATTTGTAATTGTGCCTTTGAATGTTCGTAATTACGCATTGTCAACATTATATAGTCAACTATGTTGAAGTAATTTACGAAAGGCTATTGTGCCACATACTCATTATGCTGCGTCTGCTAAAACGCAAGGTGCTAAGAAATCTATTGGTAAAAAATCTGCTGGTAAAAAATCTGCTGTAAGTCAGGGAGCTAATAAGAATTTTTCTAAAAAAGGCTATAAGTCTAATAGAAACCCATTTGAATATCAGGGAAATCGTAAGAATAACGAATTTAATGCGCGTAAAGCACGTAATCGCAAGGCAGACAAAGCTAGAAGTCGTGCTCGTGAAAAGGCTTTGCAATATGAAGAGATTGCAATTCAAGAAGCTGAACAAGATTTTGGCAAACGCGATTTAAAAAAGCGCGATTTTGATTTTGACAATCGCAATATGAAGAAGAGCAGAGATAGTCGCCACAATAGGCACCAGACAAGTCGCCAGCAACCGACGACTATTGATACTGAGTCTTCAATAAAGAAAAATCTGGAAATTACAAAAAATTCCGTAATGATTCCAGATACAGCTGTGGAATCTCGAGAAAACTATAGTGATGATGTTACTTTTGCACAGCTTGGCGTTCCAGAACCATTGGTTAACGTTTTGCGTGCAGACGGCAAAAACACGGCTTTCCCAATTCAGCAGGCCACTCTGTCAGACTCTTTGCAAGGTGCAAACATACTTGGTAGAGGGCGTACAGGAAGTGGTAAAACTTTAGCATTCTCGATTCCTCTTGTAGCAAGATTGGCTGAAAACTTTGTTGATTTAATAAATTCTGGTCGTACTTCTAGAAAAAACAAAAATCGCGAAGATAGTAATATTCCAGCACCTCATGCGATGATTTTGGCTCCTACGCGAGAACTTGTGCATCAGATTGATGAGGTGATTGCTCCTCTTGCAGCAGCATATGGGATGCATACTGTTACTATTTACGGCGGAGTAAGATATCAGAGGCAAATTGCTCCGTTAAAGCAGGGTGCTCAGATTATAGTAGCGTGCCCAGGGCGATTAGAAGATTTACTAAAACAAGGCGCATTAACGCTTGAAAACATAGAAGTCAGTGTTTTAGATGAGGCTGACGAAATGGCTGATATGGGGTTCTTGCCAGCTGTAACAAGGCTTTTAGAGCAGACAAATCCTAATGGTCAAAGAATGCTGTTTTCTGCAACTTTGGATAAGCAAGTTGCTGCTATAGTAAATCGCTTCTTGCCGAATGCTGTTGTGCACGCTGTGGATGATGCGGATTCTCAGGTAGATACAATGACTCATCATGTGTTTGGAGTGTCTGCAGGAGATAAGTATGAGGTTCTGCGCAAATTAGCGTCTGGTAAAAAACGCTCTATATTCTTTACTCGCACAAAATACCAAGCTAAGAACATGGCTAAAAAGTTCATTAGTCAGGGTATTCCAGCCGTCGATTTGCAAGGAAATTTGTCTCAGAATCAGAGAGATAGGCACTTGGCTGTGTTTTCTGATGGGCTAGTGCGCGTTCTAGTTGCTACAGATGTTGCGGCTCGAGGCATTGATATTAGCGATGTGGCGCTTGTGGTGCAAACCGAGCCTCCAGAGGATCCAAAATCGTTCTTGCATAGATCTGGGCGTACTGCGCGCGCTGGGGAGTCTGGCGATGTTGTAACTCTTGTGTTGCCGAATCAAAAGCGCATGGCGCACACTATGCTTCGACGCGCTGGAATTCATGCTAAGGCAGAAGACGTTAAGCCAGATTCGCCTGTTTTGCAAGAAATTGTTGGGGATTTGGCGGATTTGCAAGAGGGCTGGAGTATGCCAGAGCCAGAGCAGCCAAAGCGCAGAGGCAGAGGAAGAAGCAGAGGACGCGGACGTTCGCGTGATTCGTACAGTTCGCGTGATTCTCACAATGGTTTGCACAAACGCGCGCGACAATCTGCATGAGCGCTTTGACTGAGCTTGAAATTGCATAACGCATTTCAAGCTCCTTCAAAGCGTGATTTGGCTCAAATGTAAAGTCCAGTGGACTTTATGAGCCAAATCAGCCGAACGGCTACTAATAGCCGTGAGGAATAGCGTAGCGCGAAAAGGCAATTCGGAGCGCTGAGATTGCTTAAGGTTGAAAGCACGGTGTGCTTTCAACGCAAGCGAAGACGTTCGCACGGTTTGAGTGTATAAATCACATAAAATTCATCATACGAATTAATCTTAAATTGTATAAAACAATTAGTAAAATATGCCTTGCATAGTTATATGGATTTTGTGGTCTGGTTGGCGCATTAATCCAAAGAAAAAGATAATGGAGTAAGAGTATGTCTAAGAAGATTCGTGTAGTTAAGCACTATTCTGGCGTTTATTCTGGTGTTGGGGCTGATTCTCAGCCAGTTCTTTCAAAGAGTGTTTGCGCTGCAATGCTAGCTGGTGCAATGGTGCTTGGGGGGGGGGGTATTCGTTTCCTCACCTGCCTATGCTGATGGTTATGTGAGTGGTGACGGTGCTCGCGTTTATTACGGCTACAAAGCTGACGCTGATTACAGTAAAGAGCGTTTGCTTATTAAAGTAACGTATTATAAAACTAAGGCTGACGCGCTTAAAGGTGGAAACGATGGTGTTGATCCGCTTGGTAAGTTTGTGCGCGTTGAATATACTTCTAATAATCCTGAGGATGCCAATCAACAACCAGATAAGTGGGCTTTAAGACCGACTTGGTGGTTTGGTGTGCCAAATGGTTTGAAAGCAGATACGATTTCTCAAATTCGCTTGGTAAGGAATGAGCGAGGAACTCAAGAGGCTTCTAGTCCAGCTACTCCTGGCGCTAAAAAGTTGAAAGATGCTTCAAGGCAAGGCTATGTTGTAGCAAGCGACCACACGTATAATAGCATAGATCAGTGGAAACACAGTGTTTCACGCGATTATTACTCTGGTAGTGACAAGACCATCGATGGCAAGGGTTGGCAGCGTATGGTCGGTATTACTAAGAATGAGAAAGATTACGATAATTCAGGTAATACCAAAGGTCAGTGGGATATTTATAAGGACGGTAATGCTAACGGTCTCCAAGGTATTTTTGCTGACTGGGAGTCTGCTGGTCAACGCTACTATGAAATGTCGTATGTAGCAGAAATGACGGATGATGCTTGGAAGCAGCGCGATCAGAAGCCGCTATTGTTTGTTGCAGGCATTTATCGTGGTGTTGGTAAATGGCGTTACGCTGCAGGTACCACGATGCGTGCACCGAAGATTGCGGATAATTTGGAATTGAAATATCCTAAGCCGACGCCTGTAAAGGATCTTAGCTCGCTTGATGAGAATGAACAGAAAGCAGTTAAGAAGGCTATTGAGGATGTTAACAAGAGTGCGGATACAAAAAATCCAAACTTATTTGATAAGCTGGTAGCAAAAGACGGCATTAGTGTTGATGCTAAAGGTAATGCGACTATTACTTTTACAGACAACACTAAGCGCATTATGCCAGCTAACTTATTGGTATTAAAGAACGAGACAGATAAAGACAAGTATAAGCCAACGCTTCCAGCTCGCACTCCTGTAGTGAAGTTGAAGAATCTTACCACTAAGGAAAAAACTGCGGTAACTCAGGCAATCATTAATGCTAATGGTGGTTCTGAGCCTAATGCCTTCTTGCAAAATGTGAAGAAAACTAATAACCAGTATGAAATTCGCGTTCAAGAAGACGGCAGCGCAAAAGTTACTTATGCTGATGGATCAGAGCTTACTATTCCTTCTACAGATTTGGTGTATCAGGGAGCAACTATCGCCGATTGGGCGCCGTATCGCGTTCCAGTTCCTACGGAAGTAGATGACCCATCTAAGGCTTTAACTGAAAAGCAAAAGACTGCTATTGCGTCGGCATTTGATGAAGCAAATAAGAGTTTCCCTGTTTATCAAGCTGCTAAAAAGCATAACCATAATACGTCTCCTGTAACGTTTGATAACAAAAACAATGCTGTAATTACTTGGGAAGATGGTTCACAAACTACCATTCCTGCTTGGCAGTTCTTGAAGAAGCAGCAGACGCAATCTTCAAAGCCTGAGCAAAAGCAAACTACCAAAGAGTTTACGGTTGATTTACCAGCAACACCTGTGGAAGTTACTTTCGATCCATTTGATAAGACTGCAACAGTTGATCAGAATCAACTTACCAACCTTGAAACAGCATTGAAAGATTTAACTGCTAAGGACGCAAGTGATAGTAATAAGACTGTAACTCTTACTTCTGCAAAGATTAGTATTGCGGATGGTACTGTGACTTTCAAAGCCGACGGATATGAAGATAGAAAGTATCCAATCGGCATCTTCTATAAGAAGAAGTCAACTGGAACTGGTACTCAGAATCCTACGCCTCAGACACCTACGAGCAAGACTGATATTGACCCAGATGAAGCAAAGAATACATTCACATATAACGTTAGAAAAATTGAGATTGATGGAGATAAGCCAACTGCTCAAGATGCTATTAAGGCACTAAAGCAGTTTGTAAGAGACAATTATGATAATGTTTCCGATTCTGATTTGCAAAATGTTACGAGCGATGTTGCTGTTGCTGCAAATTGGAAACCAAAAGCTAATACAAAAAATATGGGTTCGTATTTGGCAAGTGGTGATAATGCTGGACCAATGAGTTCGTTTAGTATAGTAGGCAATGACTTTGGCATCCAGGTGATTGGCCACCCATGGTCTGATGATGATAATGGTGGCGATTGGTCTTCTGAAAGGTCAACGACGTTGTTTACCATTAAATCTAGCGATTTGTATGTTAAAAAGGGTACTCAGCAGAATCCTACGGATAACACCGTTGAAAAATTGAGAGAGCTTGCTAAGCAGCTTTTGAATGAAAAGAAAAGTCTTACTAAATCTGACTTTACAAGAGCTGGTTTAAATAAAGATGAAATAACTGATAAAGCTATTGATAAGATGACTGATGCCGAAGAGCTTCGTGAGCTTATTAAGAAGCTGAGTGAAGCAAAGCATGCTGATCCTACTTACAATTCTGCTGGTGATGTTGTTGTTGATAATCCAGCCACGCCTACTGAAGATGATTTCAAGAAGGCTGTGGAAGCGTTCGTAAAAGTTAACTACGATAATAGCGACAAATTCAATGCTAATACTGTCCCTACAACTTTACCTACTGATTTAACTCCAAAGTCTGGCACTGTTAACATGGAAATTGCTGACGATAATATCAAGTCAGTTACTTCCAGTAAGACTGGTGATGCTGATGATTATAAGTCAATGGTATTTAAGGATCAGAATGGTAAGCAGCTTTTCGCCGTTGCTATTAGCTACAAGAAGAAGGAAGAAACTCCAAAGCTTAGCGACGATGAGCTTAAGGAGATGAGAAAGCAAGCTAAGGAGACAATCGATCGTAATCCAAACCTGACTAAGAAAGATAAGGAAGGTTTTGATACGCGTATTGATAAAGCAACTAATGCTGAAGACATTCAAAAGATTTTGAAGGAAGCTGCAGAGAAAGCAAATCAGAACTCAACTTCTAATGATCCTAAGATTAAGGGTGAAATAAGCGGTAATCAGAATGGTACTGACGCTGAGAACCAGCAGAAGCTCGACGCTGCTAAAGAAGCTGCCAAGAAAGCAATCGATGCTCTTACTCATTTGTCTGAACCAGAGAAGAAGGAGTTTAAGGATAAGCTTAATGGTGAAAACGTTAAGACTCCTGCAGACGTCCAGAAGATTGTTGATGCTGCAAAGCTAGCAGATGAACTTAAGGGCGTTAAGGAAGAAGCACAAAAAGCAACGTTTGTGTTCCTCGACCATGGTACTGGTGACGATAAGCACAACACCGCAGATACTCACACTGAGGATGCTGCTCTGAACGAGTTGCTTCATGGAACTCCTGCTAAGGATCCAACGCTCGCTGCTTTGGAAGCTGCTCTTGCAAAGCAGGATGCCACTGCAGAAGAGATTAAGAATGCTCTTGACGCCGCCAAGCTACAGAATACAAGTAACGAGCAGAATGCCAAGAATGCTGGTATTGCGAAGCTTGAAGCTAAGAAAGCAGAACTTGATGCAGCATATAATGCTTTGACTGACGAGCAAAAGAAATCAGCTAAAGATAAGTATGAAGCTGCCACTAAAGCAATCAATGATGCTAAGACTGCTGTTAACAAAGCAACTAAGCCTTCTGAAATCAAGAAGGATATTGATGGCGTAGATACTTCGCTTAATGCTGCTAAGGAAGATATCAAGAATAATACGCCTAAGCGCGATACTTCTAGTATCACCAACGATCAAAATTCTGAACTTGCTAAAGAGAAGAAAGCTGCTCATGATCGTGTCAATAAGACTAATCTCTCTCCAGAGGAAAAGAAGCAGTACAATGATGCAATCGATGCTTCAACAAGGCTTGGCGACCCAACTGGTATTGCTAACCGAGCTGAAAAGCATCAAAAGATTGAGGATGCTAAGAAGCAGATTGCTGATCTTAAGCATTTGAACAAGGCTCAAAAGCAGTATTATGAGAATCTTCTTGATAGCACTGATGCCTCTGATCATGTTGATGAAGCTGGAAAGTCTACTGGCAAGGATGACATCGATGATGCTCTTGAGCAAGCGTTGAACTTGAACGGTGTGATGAAGCGTTTGGCTGATCTTGCTACGAGTGCAGACAAGCTTAAGAAGGATAATAAAGATCAAAAGTATTCTTCTGCCACTGAAGATAAGAAATCTGCTTTCGATGCTGCTTTGAAGGCTGCAAACACTCAACTAGATAAGGTTGATGGCGCAGACAGCGACAATATTAACGCTGACGGTGCTAACGCTTTGTACAATGATTTGCTTAAAGCTATGCAAGGCCTTGATAGCTCTGTTAAGGGTGTTGATTTGTACACTGAAGACTTGCGAAAAGAGTACACTGATGATGTTGCTTTGAAGGAAAAGCCTGTATACAAGAATGCAACGAAGAATGTGAAGGAAGCATTCGATGCTGCAGTAACTGCTGCAAAGGCTGCTCTTGAAAATGCAACAAAGAATCCAACTGCGCTTGGTGCTGATGCTGCAGCTCAGCAGAATGCAATCGGTGCTGCTCTTGCTAACTTAGTGAATACTCGCAAGGCTCTTGACGGCATTGATACAACTGCATTACAAGCTGAAGTCGACAAAGATAAGCTTTTGACGGATAAGCCTGTATACAAGAATGCTTCTGGTAATAAGAAAACTGCTTTCGACAAGGCACTTGCAGCGGCTGAAGATGCAATTGCGGATGCTGAGGGCAAGAAACAGTTAGCTGCTGATGAGGATCCAAAGACTCAAGAACAGAAGCAAAAAGCTGTTAATGATGCATTGACTGCATTGCAGAATGCTGCTAAGGCTCTTGATGGTAAGGAACAAAAGCCAACTCCGGCTCCTTCGGTTGATAAGACTGGTTTGAAGGCTCTTGTTGATGCTGCTGAGCAGGTGAAGGATTCTGACGCGTATAAGTATGCTAATACTGATAAGCAGGGTGCTTACGATAAGGCTATTAGTGATGGTCAAAACGTGTTAGCTAAGACTGATGCTACGGCTGATGATGTTGCTAACGCTGTTCAGGCTATTACTACTGCTAAGACTGCGTTGGATGGTAAGAAGCCGGCTCCAACTCCAGCTCCTTCAGTTGATAAGAGTGGTTTGCAGCATGAGATTGCGAATAGTGGTGATGTGAAGAAGTCTGATGATTATACGAATGCTCCTTCAGATAAGAAGCAGGCTTATGATCACGCTTTGGATCACGCTAACGAAGTGAATAAGGATCCGAATGCAACTCAGGATCAGGTGAATCAGGCTGCTGAGGATTTGAAGAAGGCTGAGCATGATTTGAAGCCGGCTCCAAGCCCAATTCCAAGCCCATTGCCAACACCTGGTGCTGGAACTGGTGCTGGAACTGGTAATACCGGTTCGGGTGATACCGGAACTGGAAATACTGGCTCTGGTTCTGAAGCAGGTCATGGTGTGAATGATAACGCGCCTACTACTGTGGATAAGGGCGAGTTGAATATTCAGATTGATAGTGCTGAGTCTGATTTGCAGCCGGGCAATGCTGGTAACGGTAACACTGGTTCTAACAACGCTGGCAATGCTGGTGCTGGTAATGCAAACGCTGGCTCAGCTCCAAATGCCCAGGGTGGTGCAGGTGCGCAAGGCGCTGGCGCTGGCGCTGGCACAGGCACCACTGGTGCAGCCAATGCAGGTGTTGACAACAAGGCTGTAAACAACGCTGTGGAAAACTCGCCAGAAGTTAAGCAGGCGGATGCTGCTGTTAAGCAGGCTGCTGCTATGCTAGACGAAGCTTTGACACAGGCTAAGAGCGTTGCTGCCGATCCGCATGCAACACAAGCGCAAGTTGACGCTGCTGCCGTTAAACTTGCGGATGCGCGCAAAGCGTTTGCTGATGCTCAAGCTAATGCAGCAAAAGTGCGTGCAGCTGTTCGTAGCCGCGTTATAAAGGGCATGCGTTCTCGCGGAAATGCAGGCATTGCGACTGGTGCAAACGTTGCGACTACTGGATTGATGGCAACTATGATTGCTGCAATCGGCGGAGCGTTTGTAACTCGTCGCATGCGCGCAAAGCACGCTAATCGCGATTAATGCTTGGCTTTAGGCTAATTAGCTTGGCTGGTGCTTTACTGCTGGTTGATTAGCTTTACTAGTGCTTATAGCAATACTCATAAGCCTCGTTTGGTCTTTGGCCGAGCGAGGCTTATGTAGTGAGTTTGCGCTTTGACTGAGCTTGAAATGCGTTATGCAATTTCAAGCTCAGTCAAAGCGTGATTTGGCTTAAACATAAAGTCCAGTGGACTTTATGTTTAAGCCAAATCAGCCGAACGGCTACTAATAGCCGTGAGGAATAGTGTAGCGCGCGAACGATTTTACGCTTTATGTACGTGACTTAGGTCGAATTTGGTACAAAGTGCGGAGTTGTTTTCCGCTTTTTGTTGTTCAACACGCCGTAAATCTCTACAAAGTGCGTCAACTTTTCCCGAGAATGTACGTGATTTGGGTCAAATTTGGTACAAAACCCGTCAACTAACTAAGTGCCGACTATTTGCGCTACTTGCTCTGACCCTTGCCGAATGCGCGCAAGCGGATTCCGTTCCAATCTTCGCTTACGGTTAAAGGAGTTGCAGCATTCATGCCAGCTGTTTTAGCAGCGGATTGCACTGTGCTGGAGCTTGGAGAGCCTTCGCGACCAGGCTTAGGCGTTAGAACCCACATTGGAGCTTCGTCGTCTAACATGTTTGTGGCATCCATAATCGTGTCTGCCAACTCATCCTCATCGTCGCCATCGCGCCACCAAATAATGACGCCGTCAACAGATGAGTCGTAATCTTCATCTACCAGATCTTCTCCAGTAAGATTTTCGATATTGTCGCAGATTGCATCGTCAACGTCATCGTCCCACAGCCACTGCTGTACGATATCTCCAGGTTGGAAGCCAAATTCTTCTGCATGTTGAAAAGCTGTCTGTTCCACGTGACTCAATATATCAAAGTGCCACGAATTTGTGCGATTTTTAAGTTTAGTGCGTGTTTCTTGATAACGGAATGCATATATATTCGGATTGCATCGAGACACGCCTCAAAAATCGCGAAAATATCCAAAATCACTATATATAGTTTGTTTTTTGAATAAAGTTCCCTAGATATTGTGCAGAGGTTGGGTTATAGTTGAGCAAGTTGTTTTGAATAATGGTCATTATTCAAAACAGGATGGATAACAGGATAAATAAACTGTAGATGTAAGAAAGGTCTGTAGGATGCAGGTCTCTGGTACGACTTTAGAAGACATGACTTTAGAATCGCAGCTAAGCGATGTTGATGTAGAAATGGCTGATTCTATCTCTGATAGTGATTCTTCTAAGAAGTCTCGTGTGCAGGTCGAAAAGCGTGATGGTCGCGTTGTCGATTTTGATCAAATGAACATTATTATGGCAATCAAAGCCGCTTTTAAGGATTTGCGCAAAGAAGTCGGTCCTCAAGAAGAGCAGATGATTCGCGATATTACGGACCATATAGAAGCTGAAATTCAGGATCGTTACAATGGACCTGCGAAGATTGAAGATATTCAGACTCTTGTCGAGCATGGTCTTATTGAAAATCACCTTTACGAAGTTGCGCGTTGCTACACAAGCTATCGTCTAAATCGAGATATTGACCGCGCTAAGGCAACCGATATTAACGAAGCTGTGAATCGTCTTGTAAACCGAGATGAGTCGCTTGTTCGCGAAAACGCCAACAAGGATTCCAACGTTTACGCCACTCAGCGCGATCTTCTTGCAGGCGCTGTTTCCAAGGCTTCCGCGTTTTCTATGCTTCCTCATGCAGTTTCTAACGCGCATATGAAGGGTGATATTCACTTCCATGATGCCGATTATTCGCCATTTACGTGCATGAGCAACTGCTCGCTTCCAGACTTTGGTGATATGCTCGCTAAGGGATTTGCTCTTGGAAACGCAATGATGGATAGCCCAAAGTCTATTGGCACTGCTGCAACTCAGGTTACGCAGATTATTAAGGATATTGCAGGCGCTCAATACGGCGGTCAAACAGTTAATCGTGCAGACGAGATGCTTGAGCCTTACGCTAAGTGTGATTACGATAAGAATCTTGCTATGGCTCATGCCATGATTCCTGATTCTACGCCGATCGAAGTTGCCAAAGATATGATTGACGGTTTGAAAGCTCAGGAGCCTAAGAATCTTCATTGTTCGGATAGGGATCCGCTTCCTGCCGACACTCCTTTTGATGAAAACTTGAGTGAGCTTGATCAGATTCGTGAAATTTACGCAAAGATTATGACGCGTAAGGCGATTTACGATGCTATGCAAACTATGGAATATCAGATTAATTCCAACCGCGTTTCTAACGGTCAGACTCCGTTCGTAACTGTTGGATTTGGCTTGGGTACTTCTTGGTTTGCTCGCGAAATTCAGCGCGCTATTTTGCTTAATCGCATTCGTGGATTAGGTAAAGACCGTCATACTGCTATCTTCCCTAAGCTTGTGTTTACTATTAAGCATGGTGTAAACGCAGATGCTGGCGACCCGAACTACGATTTGAAGCAGCTTGCGCTTGAGTGCTCTACTAAGCGCATGTATCCAGATGTTGTGTTCTACGAGAATATTATTAAGATTACTGGCTCCTTTAAGGCTCCTATGGGCTGCCGATCCTTCCTTCAGGGTTGGATTGATCCAAAGACTGGCAAAGATGTGGAAGACGGTCGTATGAACCTTGGCGTTGTAACGGTTAACGTGCCGCGTATTGCGCTGGAGTCTCATGGAGACGTGAACCGATTCTGGAAGCTTTTTAATGAGCGTATGGAAGTGGCTCATCAAGCTCTACGATTCCGCATTATGCGTTGCAAGCAGGCAACCCCTGTGAATGCTCCAACGCTGTTCCGCTACGGTGCTTTTGGTCGTTTGGAAGCTAACGAAAGCGTGGATCAGCTGTTCCGCAACGAGCGTGCAACGGTGTCTTTGGGCTACATTGGCTTGTATGAGGCTACATCCGTGTTCTTTGGCAAGGATTGGATGCAAGATCACAGTTGGAATGAGGATGGCAAGCAATTTGCGCTTTCTATGGTTCGCCGTATGAATCAGCTTTGCCAGCAGTGGTCAAAAGCTGAAGGCTACCATTATTCCGTTTACTCAACTCCTGCTGAGTCTTTGACGGATCGCTTTAACCGCATGGATCGTCAGAAGTTTGGCCGTATTGAAGGCGTTACCGATCACGACTTCTACACCAATTCCTTCCACTATCCGGTTTGGTTGCAGCCAACTCCTATGGAGAAGCTTCGCTACGAGGTTGACTTCCCGTATCTTGCTTCTGGCGGATTTATTAACTACTGTGAGTTCCCGTGCTTGCAAGCGAATCCTAAGGCTTTGGAGGCTGTTTGGGATTATGCGTATAAGATTGGCATTGGCTACTTGGGTACGAATACGCCAATCGATCATTGCTTCGTTTGCGGATTCCAGGGCGATTTTGAGCCGACTAAAGAGGGCTTCCGCTGCCCAGAGTGTGGAAACAGTGACCCAGATAAGTGCAATGTTACTAAACGTACTTGCGGTTACTTGGGTAATCCTGTTCAGCGCCCAATGGTTCACGGACGTCACGAGGAAATCGCTCATCGCGTTAAGCACATGTCTGGCGAAACTGGTCATGTTGTTCTTAACAACGGTGAGTCTCGTGAATGGTACGAGGAGACCAAGTAGTAGCGGAATAGCGTGAAATAGCGTTTTAGTTTGTGTTTATTATTTGGTGATATGCAATATATCTAGCCGTTAGAAAATGTTAATCGCATTTTTTGACGGCTGGATTTTATTTTATTTAACAAAAGTTAATATAATTTAACAAAAGTTTATTTAAGATTATTTAATAAAATATTTAAATCTAGAGGAGGTGGACTATGGCTCGCATAAGTTTACATGATTTTGCACCATCAGATGTTAACCGTGGACCGTGGATTCCAACCTCTCTTTCTAACAATCCTCGCGCAGGGCAGTGGTCCAGTGAGCGCATGAGCAAGGGAATGGTGGCGGATTATAAGCGATTTCTTATGACAGACGGCGAGGGAATTCGCTGCTCGCTTTACGTTTCTGGCTGCCCATTCCATTGCGTTGAATGCTATAACGAGTCAATTTGGGATTTTCGCGCTGGTCACCCTTATACTCAAAAGCTCGAAGACCAAATTATGGAAGATTTAGCGCAGCCTTATGTTCAAGGTTTGACGCTTCTTGGCGGAGAGCCGTTGCTTAATACTGGCATATTGATTCCACTATGTGAGCGTATTCGAAGCGAATTTGGCAATACGAAGGATATTTGGAGTTGGACTGGCTACACTTGGGAAGAGCTTATGCGACCGGGGGAGACGCCTGATAAGCTTGAGTTGCTGAAATATATTGATATTCTTGTTGACGGCCGCTATATGAAGGATTTGCATGATTCGCTTTTGCAATTCCGCGGCTCTAGTAATCAGCGAATTATTGACGTTCCGAAATCTTTGGAAAATCCAAGCGATCCTCCTGTAATTTGGGAAAAGCTTCACGATCAAGAGCGTTTTATTCCATCAATCTACGGCAAGGATCGAGCAGTTGGTGAAGGTGACGCTTCGTAATCCTATTGAATGCGCCACTCATACGATATATTTAACAATGCTTGCGGACGATTATAAGAATGCATACATATACACATGTTAAGCTAAATATAATTAACCTAGTAACATCTGTATTGCAAACTGTCAAAAGAATTATGCTAACTATGCTCATAAATACTGTAACTAAACGATATACAGTTGGGTATGTTTTTTCTTTGCATAAATATAAAAGATAGATTAGTAATATTAATAGGACGAATGCTTGAATGGTGAGACTAACAGTATTAATACAAGTGTTATCGTCTTTTAAGTCCTTCAATTGTTTAAAGAAATAAATAGCTGACGAAATATAACAAAGCAGCGTTATTGGCAGTAGAACTACGTGTTTGCTGTTCATATTGTTCCTCACATAATTGTTGATATTAATGTGGAAATTCTCACTGCAAGTCGACACGAATGCCTTTCTGCTGTGCTACAGCGCCAACTATCTTTGTGTTACTCATAAGTTTATTCTTGGGTGTTGGCTTGAACTTGCAATGGTAGTAAAAAGACATGGATAATGCTACTGAGCAAGTAAGTATTCTATTAATAGCTTTTTTATATTCATGACAGTACCTCTTTATACATGCGAATATACATTCTTTCATTGTATAATTTTTATAAGATGAAATCAATCGTTGTCTATAATTTGAATGTGTAGAAGCACTTTTTCGTATGTGATTTGTCTGTATACTACTATGTCAAAGATTCATCTATTTATGCATTTGGTAATGAAGTAACTCAATACGGAAATGCGCCATGCGCAATAATTCAAATATGTATTTGAAGAAGTGATATTATTAAACCTACACATGACGTTATGTAGGGGAAGGGATGCAATGGCAGAGAAGCCGAAGAACAATTCACGAAAAATTAGCAATAATCCTCCTCGCGCATTGCGTACGATTCTGTCATCTTTAAAAAAGTACCGTTTTCTTGGCGTTTTAACGGCTGTTACTATTCTCGTTGAAGCTGCTATGCAAATTGCAATCCCTACAGTAATGTCAAATCTTATTGATTTTGGCATTATGTCACGTTCTCAAGAAGATGTGCAATATTATGGTTTGCAATTGCTTATTTTTGCCGCAATCGCAATGATTACAGGAATTATTTCTGGTATTTGCTGCGCGCATTCTAGTGCTGGTTTCGGTAAAAATTTACGTCACAACATGTTTTCACGCTTACAAAGTTTAAGTTTTTCTGATTTAGATAAGTTTTCTAGCGGCACTGTTGTTACGCGTATGACTAGCGATGTGTCAAATGTGCAATTTGCTTACCAAATGATTATTCGCTCTGGTGTTCGCAGCGTTATGATTATCATCACTGCTTGGTGGTTTACTTTTTCAATTAGCCCTGCTATCTCGTGGGTTTTTCTTTCATTCGTGCCTATTGTTGGTGCAATTGGCGTTTTTGGTGCGAGTATAGTTGCTCCAGCATTTTCTCGAATTTATCGAATGATTGACGAGATGAATAATAGAGTTGGCGAGAATTTGCATAATATTCGCGTCGTAAAGTCTTATGTGCGTTCTGATTATGAAATAAGTCGTTTTATGCGTATTTCGCATAAAATCTATGATTATTTTATTAAAGCTGAGTATGTGTTAAATTGTAGTATTCCTTTGTTTAACTTATGTTTTTATTCTGGCATGCTACTTATTGCGTGGTTGGCTTCGCACGAAATTGTGGCTTCAGGAAATAATCCTGCTTTTGGTTTAACAACAGGAAATCTTGCCGCTCTAGTTGTGTATGTTTTGCAAATTCTGTTTGCTTTAGCGAATTTAGTCGCAGTTTTTGTTATGTCTGTAACTGCGCGCGCTTCTATGCGTAGAATTGCAGCGGTTTTGCAATCTAAAAATACTGAGACTGTTTCTTCGAATCCGCTTACTAAACTTTCGGACGCTTCTGTGCGTTTTGAAAATGTTTCGCTACGCTATCCTCAATCAGATAATACAGATGAATCCACTCCAGCAGAACAGGAAATTTTACACGATATAAATATATCTATTCCTTCTGGAGCAACTGTTGGCGTCGTTGGTGCGACGGGATCTGGAAAATCAAGTTTAGTGCAATTAATTGCAAGACTTTATGACGTAACTTCTGGCACTCTTTTTGTAGGCGGAAAAGATATTCGCGATTACGATTCTTCTAGTTTGCGTGAAGAAGTTGGTTTTGTTCTACAAAAAAATATTTTGTTTAGTGGCACAATTGCAGAAAATCTTCGCTGGGGTAGAGCGGAAGCAAGCGATGATGACTTGCGTCAAGCTTGCGAAATTGCTTGCGCTGATGAGTTTATTAAAGATTTACCAGACGGCTACAATACGCATATTGACCAGGGTGGTAAGAATGTTTCCGGTGGCCAACGACAGCGTTTGTGCATTGCGCGCGCACTTTTGAGGAAGCCGAAAATTTTAATCCTCGACGACTCGATGAGTGCGGTTGATATGAAAACGGATAGTAAAATTCGCGATGGCTTGAAAAAGTTTATGCCTGATTCTACGCAAATTATCGTTTCTCAGCGCATATCTTCAATTGAACATGCAGATATTATTGTTGTTCTTAAAGATGGTCGTGTTGTTGCTAAAGGTTCGCATGATGAATTATTTAAGTCTTGTGAAATTTACAGAAATATGGCAGTTTCTCAAGAAAAAAGTCGCATAACTAGCGCAACTAAAGAAGAAGGAGCTAAGTGACAATGTCTAATAATAAAACGGCTCACTCTTCTAAAAAAGATTCAGCTATTAGTTGGAAAACTCTTAGCAGACTTGCCTCTTATGTGCTTGTGTATCGAGTTAAAATTTGCGTAATTATTGCATCAATAATAGTTAGCGCAATTGTGCAAGCTGTAAGTGCAGTGTTTTTGCAATCTCTTGTTGACTTGTATATTCTTCCGCTTGTCGGCAAACATAATCAGGATTGGATGCCTCTTATTCGCATGATTATTCTGATGGCAAGTGTATACGCTGTTGGCGTGTTTTGTTCTTGGCTTTGGAGCAGGCTTGTTGCGAATATATCTGAAAGTGTTATGCGTGATTTAAGAGATTCTATGTTTAAGCATCAGCAGAAGCTTTCGTTGCGTTACTTAGATTCTCAAGGTTACGGCGATATTATGAGCCGTTACACAAACGATACTGAGGTTCTTCGTAACGCAATTTCGTGGGCTTTTCCGGACTCTTTTTCTGCACTAATGTCAATTTTGGCAGCGTTTATATCTATTATGTGCTTATCGCTTCCGGTTGCAGTTTTTGTAGCTATATTTACTGTAATATTGCTTTATTTAGTGCGTTTTATGCTAAAGAAATCTGGCAGTTTATTTGAGCAATTCCAGCATGCATTAGGCGAGTTAAATGAGTTTGTTGAAGAATCTGCAACTGGCAGCAAAGTGATTAAAATTTTTAATCATGAGGAAGATTCTATTGAAAAATTAGATAATTGTGTAGAAAAAGTGCAAAAAATTTCTGCAAGTGCGAATTCTTATGCGAATAATGTAATGCCTGTTATTAGCAATGCAAGCTATTTGCTTTATGTATTAATTGCTTTATTTGGTGCGTGGGCTGCTTCAGCTGGTTTGCCAACGCTGGGATTAGCTGGATCTAGTACTCTTACATTAGGTACGCTTATATCTTTGCTGGCACTTTCGCGCGCATTTATTAACCCTATTGGCGAAATTACAATGCAAGCTAACGCACTTATGATGGCTCTCGCAGGAGCTTCTCGTATTTTTGAGTTACTTGATGAAAAGCCAGAACTTGATTCTGGCAGTGTGCAATTAGTTAAAGTGCGTGTACTTCAGTCTGCTGAAGAGCTTGAAGAAAAATCAGCATTTGATGTGCTTGAAGAAGTAGACGAAAAATCTGAAGGAAGCAATATTTATTGGGCTTGGAAAAGATCAAAGCAAGATAATGGCACTAAAGCCAAAAAGCGAGCTCAAAACTTAAGTGAAATGGCTCAAGAGATTGTGTGTCATGCAAAGCGAGATGCTCGCACTTCTAAAGATGGTCGCTATACTTTGCTTCGAGGAGACGTACGTTTTATAGATGTGATTTTTGGGTACAAGCCTGATCAAACTGTTTTACATGATATTACTTGGTTTGCTCGCGCTGGACAAAAAGTTGCGCTTGTAGGGGCTACAGGCGCTGGCAAAACCACAATAGCTAATCTGTTAACTCGTTTTTACGACATTAACGATGGGCAAATTTTGTACGATGGAATTGATGTGCGTGATATTCGCAAAAATGATTTACGTCATGCGGTTGCTACAGTTTTGCAAGACATTAGTTTATTTAGCGGAAGCATAATGGACAATATTCGCTACGGATGTCTTGATGCTAGTGATGAAAGTTGCATAGCTGCAGCAAAGTTAGCTCATGCAGATTCGTTTATTTCTCAACTGCCAGAAGGGTATAATACGCAGCTCAAAGATGGAGGGAAAGGACTTTCGCAGGGCCAAAAACAGCTGATTGCTATTGCGCGAGCTGCTGTTGCGAATCCTCCTGTGCTGATTTTAGATGAAGCTACTTCGTCAATCGATACGCACACAGAAGCGCTTGTTCAAAGCGGAATGGATGCTTTAATGCAAGATCGTACTGTGTTTGTTATTGCCCACAGGCTTTCTACAGTGCGAAACGCGGATGTGATTATGGTATTAGATCATGGCAGGATTATTGAGCGTGGTTCGCACGAGGAGCTGTTGGCAAAGCGCGGAGAATATTATCAGCTTTGTACAGGTGCGATTGAGTTGGAATAATTTGGAATGAGGCTGTGTTTTTGCTTGATTTTAAGCTGCAACACGCCGAACACGCTTTGGAGCTTGCTTTTCTGTCAGGATTCTGTAAGATAGTGACTCGGCTGTTCGAGAGAACAAAGCCACGGCCCCGTAGCTCAGTTGGTTAGAGCGCCGCCCTGTCACGGCGGAGGTCACCGGTTCAAGTCCGGCCGGGGTCGCGATTAGTAGGAGACCCGGTTCGCCGGGTTTTTTATTCATCTTGGCTCTGTAGCTCAGTTGGTAGAGCGAACGACTGAAAATCGTTAGGTCAGCGGATCGATCCCGCTCGGAGCCACTGTCAAAATAAGCGTTAGAAGTGTTTGATTGCTTCTAGCGCTTTTTTGTTTTTGCGTCTTACCTATATTATCCATCCTCACCCTGTTTCGCTGCTTTGATACCATACGATGAGTTGATATTATGAGTCGTAGTTGAACAATTTTATGTGAATAGAAGTGGAATAAAGTGAAAGAATCTCAAATAATAAATTTGCAATCTGACGAATTAGAATCCAATATTTTGGAATCTGATGAATTGAATGGTATGAATAAGCATAAAAACAATAAAGATAATAAAGACAATGGTTCTGCTAGAGTAATTCTTTCTTTTGTAAGAAGGTCTGCTCGTTTGGACGCGCGTCTTGAGCGTGCAAAAGAGCGATATTCAAGCCAATATTTATTAAATGTTGAAGATAGTTTAGGGTCTTTACGTGTAAAAAGCGATTTGTTGGTAGACTCCAACTGGGTTGCTAAAAATTGGGGTAATTCGAATCCTCTTATTGTAGAAATAGGATCTGGTCAGGGCGAAAATATTGTAGCCGCAGCCGAATCAAATCCAAATACTAATTTTCTTGCACTAGAAGTTTATGATCCAGGAGTGGCACACACAATGCTATTAGCTGGAAAACAGGGTGTAGAAAATCTTAGAATAGCGCAAGTTAATGCACCTGATTTTCTAGCTTCATGCTCTAATGGTGTTTTGAAAGAAGTTTGGACTTTCTTCCCAGATCCATGGCCTAAAATGAGACATCACAAGCGTAGGATTGTACAGCCTTCTTTGGCGGATGCGGTGCATAATGCACTTATTGATAAAGGCATTTGGAGAATTGCTACGGATATTGAGGATTATGCACTACATGTTCATGAAGTTATGGATGAACGAGAAGATTTTGAAAATACTGGAAAGTTACAAGTAAGTTTGCCGATTGAGCATGTTGGCAAGGGCAATGCTCAAGATGCTAAAGATTTGCCTCACGCTGATTTCGCGGAATCTGTAAGATTTGAAGGTAGGGTTTTGACGAATTTTGAGCGTAAAGGATTAGAAGCAGGTAGAAAAATTCACGATTTGACTTATGTTGCTAAATGAGTGACAAAATGATTCAACACGCCGTAATTTGCTATGTGAGTTTATGAGTGTTAATATCATATGGTTTGGTTAAAGCCCCCTTCGTCTAACGGTTAGGACACCAGACTTTCAATCTGACAACAAGAGTTCGACTCTCTTAGGGGGTACAAATTCTAAGCCACTTAGTTTGCTAAGTGGCTTTTTGATTATCAATGTCTTGTTGCAAGTAGTGATTTCAGGGTAGCGATTACTCCGATTGCCCGTAATTCAACCAAAGTTAATTGCAAATAAGAAATAAGATTATGCTAGTGGTCAGTGGCGCGTTTAGTGGCATGCAGGGTAAAATGATGAACAGCGTGTGTTTACAAGATTATTTGTAGATAATATACAAAATGTGTAAATAGCAATGACTATTAGTTAGACGAAAGAGGCTGGTTATGCCAAATATGTTCGGAACAGATGGTGTTAGGGGATTAGCCAATCGAGATTTAACCGCGCAGCTTGCATTAGATTTAGGCGATGCTGCAGTACGTGTTTTAGGCGAGACAACGCATAGTAGCGAGTCGCATAACGAAGATGCAGGAAAGAAAATGCATGCTCGACGCAGAGCGTTGGTTGGACGAGATACTAGAGTTTCTGGAGACTTTTTAGCATCGGCTTTGGCTGCTGGAATGAGTGCGGGCGGTTTTGATGTGATCGATGCTGGCATAATACCAACTCCTGGCGTGGCTTTTCTAACTTCTGTGCTCAATGTAGAAATGGGAGCTGTGATCTCTGCTTCGCATAACCCAATGCCAGATAACGGCATTAAGTTCTTTGCACGCGGAGGCTTTAAACTTCCAGATAGTAAAGAAGACGAGATTGAGGCTGTTTTAGGAAAAGAATGGCAGCGTCCTACAGGCAGCGGCGTTGGACGAATCAGCCACGATACTACTACAGCTACAAATCTTTATATTGATCATCTTGTTTCTTCTGTTGCTCCATTAAACAGCGAAACATCAACACGTCCAAAACCTCTTTCGGGATTAAGAGTTGTGGCAGACTGCGCAAATGGTGCAACGTCTGTAGTAGCACCAGAAGCATTGCGCAGAGCAGGTGCAGAAGTAATAGTAATTAACGCTTCTCCAGACGGATACAACATTAATGACCACGCTGGTTCCACACATCCAGAACAATTGCAAGCTATGGTTAAGGCATCTAAGGCCGATTTAGGAGTAGCTTTCGATGGTGATGCAGACCGTTGCCTAGCTGTAGACGAAAATGGAAACATGGTTAATGGCGACCAAATTATGGGCATTCTTGCGCGTTCTAAGAAAGCTGAAGGAAAGCTGAATCACAATACTCTTGTTGTTACAGTAATGAGCAATCTTGGATTAAAGCTTGCGCTAAAAGACATGGGTATTTCCACTGTTCAAACAAGCGTCGGAGACCGCTACGTTCTAGAAGAGATGCTTAGAGGCGATTATTCTCTTGGCGGTGAGCAGTCGGGTCATGTGATTAATCGCGAGTTTGCAACCACGGGAGATGGCACACTTACAGCACTTACGCTGTGTCGCGAGGTTGTGCGCGAGGGAAAGAAGCTTTCGCAAATGGCTGCCGACTTCCCTCAGCTTCCGCAATGCTTAGTCAATGTGCCGAATGTAGATAAGATGGCGTCTAAAACTAATGCTGCTGTTCTTAAAGCGGTAGAAAAAGAAAGCGCGCTTTTGGGAGATACGGGGCGCGTTCTTCTTCGACCAAGCGGAACAGAACCACTTGTGCGCGTTATGTGTGAAGCCGCGACGCAAGAGCAAGCAGATGAGGTTTGTGCACGACTCGCGCAAGTTGTAACGGATAATCTTAAGCTGTAGCGCGCAAGCGATATTCTCGCGAGAATTTCAGCTTTTTGTATCTCGACACACTGTGAATCGCTACAAAAAGCAGATAACCTTGATATACTAATCCTTTTGGTATTGTTGTTTGAATGTATGTGATTTAGCAACAATAGTCAAAGTTGGCTTTGTAAATTACTTTAGAAGTTTTGTAGAATTAGACTTGGTAAAGGAGCCCTATGTTTACGCATCACGCAAGTGTTGATACTAAGCTTAGCCGCGCGGTGGAGCGCCTTTTAGATTCCGCTACAGATGATGGCGTGCTATCTATAGTTCAAGCAGGAGAGCCTGTGTTAAGACAACGAACAGTGGCTTACGACGGTCAGCTAACACGTGCTACTCTTAACAAGCTTATTTCGCTTATGCACAGCACCATGTTAGATGCACCAGGAGTTGGCTTAGCTGCTCCACAAATTGGTTTAGGTCTTGCAATTGCTGTTGTAGAAGACCATGTTCGAGACGATGCAGATGATCCTAGGGATATTGCAGAATTGCCATTTAGGGCGATTATAAATCCTCACTATGAACCAATCGGAACACAAACACGCAGTTTTTACGAAGGATGCTTGAGTGTTGCAGGATATCAGGCGGTTCGTCAGCGTTGGTTAGATATTCAAGCTACATGGCAAGATGAAGATGGTAAGCAGCATTCTGAACGTTTGCATGGTTGGCCAGCGCGAATCTTCCAGCATGAAACAGATCATTTACGCGGAGAGCTTTATATTGATCGTGCTGAGATGCGCTCGCTTTCTACAGATGAAAATCTTGAAGATTATTGGGCAGATGAGGCTGTTCCTGTAACAGCTGCTAGAACACTCGGTTTTGCGATTTAAAATAAAAGACGAATGCAAAATAAAATCCCCCACAAGTTTTCTTGCGGGGGATTTTATTAATCACAAATATCAGATATGGAAGTAAAGCTCATATTCGAGTGGCGTTGGAGCCAAACGAGCCATATCCATCTCCTCATGCTTTAGATTAAGCCAAGTCTCAATCAAGTCGCTAGTAAACACATCGCCTTGCATAAGGAAGTCGTGATCTTCTTCCAAAGCTTGCAGAGCCTCACCAAGCGAAGAAGGAACCTGCTTAATGCCGTCGTGCTCTTCTGGAGGAAGCTCGTAAAGATCTTTATCAACAGGAGCAGGAGGCTCAATGTGGTTCATAATGCCGTCTAATCCAGCCATAAGCTGAGCAGAGAACGCCAAGAATGGATTGCAGGAAGGATCCGGAGCGCGGAACTCAATGCGCTTAGCAGAAGGAGCCTCGCCAGCAAGAGGAATACGAATAGCTGCAGAACGGTTACGAGCAGAGTAAACCAAGTTGACTGGAGCTTCGTAGCCTGGAACAAGGCGGTGGTAAGAGTTAAGCGAAGGATTTGTAAAAGCGAGCACAGAAGACGCGTGCTTAATCAAACCGCCAATGTACCAGCGCGCAATATCGGAAAGCTGAGCGTAGCCAGTTTCCGCATAGAACAATGGCTTGCCATCCTTCCAAAGCGACTGATGGCAGTGCATGCCAGTGCCGTTATCGCCAGCAATTGGCTTTGGCATAAATGTTGCAGCCTTACCAGCCAAAGCAGCAGTTTCATGAACAACGTACTTGTATTTCATTAAGTCGTCGCCAGCATGAACAAGCGTATTGTAGCGGTAGTTGATTTCCTGCTGACCTGCGCCGCCAACTTCGTGGTGAGAACGCTCAAGAATCAAGCCGACCTTCTGCAAATTGTAAACCATGTCATCACGTAAATCTTGATTGTGATCAACAGGTGGCACAGGGAAGTAGCCGTGCTTTACGCGATTCTTAAAACCAATGTTGTTGCTGCCATCATCTTCGGTATCAATGCCAGAATTCCATGGAGCTTCGTTGGAATCAACCTCGTAGAAGGAACGCTGCATGTCGTTTGCAAAACGCACCTTGTCAAAAATGAAGAACTCGGCTTCTGGAGCAAAGCTTGCGGTATCGGCAATACCAGTTGCCTTTAAGTAGGCTTCGGCTTTAATTGCCACCTGACGAGGATCCCTAGAATAAGGCTCATCTGTTACAGGATCCACAATCGAAAAAGCAACGTTCAAAGTCTTATGCTTGCGGAATGGGTCAATGTAAGCGGTGTCTACGTCTGGAATAAGCTTCATGTCGGACTCGTTAATAGCTTGGAATCCTTGCATAGAGGAGCCGTCGAAAGCCATTCCATCAGTAAACGCGCTGTTTAAGAACTCGCTTGCAGGCACAGTAAAATGCTGCTGAACGCCAATCAAATCGGTAAATCGAACTGATACGTATTCAATGCCTTCTTGCTTAATCAAAGCTTCGGCATCTTCTTTAGTTTGTAAAGCGGTCATGCCACAATCCTTTCGTAAAAATCTCAGTAAATAGTTTAGATTGTTGCATAAGATTTTGGATTTCAGCGACTCGACTATCTGGTTACGATTGTGTTACACGCTACTCATTTGTGTTTATATGCACAAAACATGCAAGCGGTTCGTGCTCTCACGCTATAAAGTACAATGTATTTTATGAATAATAAAGAACAACATGAAGGCAGTATAGATAATCACGGCACAAGTGCAAAGCTTGATTTAGCCGCGATTTTCCCAGCCAAAGGGGATGATAGGCGCCCGCCAGATTGGCTTAGCCGCGCGCTTATGTATGCTGTTATTGCAGCGTTCGTAGCGATTTTTGTGTGGTTTGCTTGGGGAAATATCGCCTTTATAGTCTTCGATGTTGTAGTATCCATTTTTATAGCGTTGGCAATTGAACCTCTTGTTGTGCGGCTCATAAAACACGGGTGGAGTAGAGCTTTTGCATCTTTGGCAAGCTTGTTTGGGTTGCTTGCAATAGTTATTTTGCTTCTTGTGCTTTTTGGTAATCTTTTTGTGCAACAAGCAGTTTCCATGGTTTTAGGTCTACCTGATTTATACAACCAGTTTGCCCATTTTGTACTAAATTCCACTGGTTTCAAAATGCCAAACATTGAGCAACTCGGCATGGAAATTCTTAAACACGTTCAAACCTCCTGGGTTGTAGATTTTGCTGGACAAGCAATTAATACAACGTGGGGATTATTGGCGGTTTTGCTTGATTTGCTCACTATTCTTATGGTGACCTATTACATTTCTGCAGCTGGTCCTTCTATGCGCAGAAGTGTGTGTAGGCTGTTGAATCCTAAGTCTCAGAGGCGATTTTTATTTATCTGGTCCGTTGTACAGGAGCAGATATCAAGCTTCCTATTTTCGCGCACAATTTTGGCAGCTATTAACGCAACGGGTACTGCGATTTTCCTAATATTCATGAATGTTCCATATTGGCTTCCGCTTTCACTGTTTTGTGGAATCGTTTCGCAATTTGTTCCGACAATAGGAACATATTTAGGTGGAGCACTACCAATTTTATTTGCGTGGGGATCTAACGGTTTTGGATCAGCTATAGCAGTTTTGATTTTTGTGACAATTTATCAGCAGATTGAAAACATGGTGATTTCCCCTAAGATTTCCGAAAAAACCATGGACTTAAATCCTGCCGTAGCCTTTTTATCGGTGTTGATTATGGGTGCCGTGTTTGGTGCTCTCGGTGCATTCTTAGCACTTCCAGTAACCGCTAGTTTGCAGGCAATTCTCAAAGTTTGTACAAAACAATACAATCTAGTTTCTTCACCTTTAATGGACGATCCAAAGCCTAATCGTAAATCAATTATGGTTACAAGTGTTGAAGCGATAAGAAACAGTTTTGTTAAACCTGTTAAAGATAGTGTGCTTAGAGTTATGAAAGGCTCTTCATCTCGAGTATCTATTAACGAAGACATTATGTATTGGTATAAGCAAGCCTATAATTCTTCAGACGAAACTATTGAAAATGAAAATTCAGTTGACGATTCTGGGTATGTTGAAACTATGGCAATTTCACGCGATATTTTAGACGCTGTAAATAAGGGTATTGCTAAAAAACGCGCAGAAAATTCAGATTCGGATAAGTCGCCAGCAACCGATCGAGATAAGGAACAACTAAAGTCAAAAACAAATAAATCTGGTACAATTCCAAACGAAAATAAAAACGAAAATAAAAAAGCAACAAACACAAATAGTAATCCACGAAGTGGGTGGAATAAATGATTCTTTTGTCTATTTTCGACGTTTTAGTAATCATAATTGGCGTAAGTAGCGTTGTATATCAAGGTGTTTGCGCAGTCGCGTCGCTTGTAGCAAAGCCTATTGTGTTTCCGCAAGCACCAATGGACAAGCATTACGCTGTTCTAATATCCGCGCGCAATGAGGAGGCTGTAATAGGAAACCTCATAAAATGCATACAATCCCAAACTTACGATCAAAAATTAATCGACATTTGGCTAGTCGCCGACAATTGCACCGACAGCACGGCGCAAGTTGGAAGAGAGTACGGGTGCAATGTTATAGAGCGATTCGATAAGCAGCATATTGGCAAAGGCTACGCTTTAAGCTACCTGCTGGATCACATAATGGAGCTTGGAAAAGACAAAGATTACGACGCGTACTTTGTTTTCGATGCCGATAATAAGCTGGATTTGCACTATTTTGAAGAGATGAACAAAGGATTCCACGCAGGATACCAGATTCTAACAAGCTACAGAAATTCTGTTAACTTATCGGATAATTGGGTGTCTTCTGGGTCGGCATTGTGGTTTATACGCGAATCGCGATTTACCAACAATTCGCGCATGCTTTTTGGGTCTAGCTGCCATGCAGGCGGAACAGGATTCATGTTTTCGCGCGAAATCATGCACAGAAATCGTGGGTGGAAGTTCCATTTGCTCACAGAAGACCTTGAGTTTACAATGGACTCGATTTTGCACGGAGACAAAGTTGGTTATTGCGGATCGGCGGTTCTCTACGACGAGCAGCCAGTATCGTTTAGGCAAAGCTGGAGACAGAGGCTGCGCTGGAGTAAAGGATTCTTGCAAGTGTTCCGCTATTACGGAGCAGCTCTTATACGTCACGGAATCCGCGAGCGCGATTTTTCATCAGTTGACTTTACGCTTATGCTATGCCCGTTTATGGTGCTTGCGATTGTGCGACTCATACTCGGATTTATTTTTGCCGCGTTTGGATTCGTCACTTGGACAAGCCAGATTGACTCGACGCTTAACTTTATAACCACTACTGTCACAAGCGTTTTAGGTATGATGGTGTTTGTTTCGCTTACCATTCTTGTAGAACACGATAAGCTTGGAGCCACTAACAAAGAGCTTTTTGCGTACGCACTCAGCTTCCCTATTTTTATGCTTTCGTACGTGCCGATTGCGTTCCAAGCTGTGTTCTCTAAGAGCGAGTGGAAGCCGATCCATCACACGGGGCGGTAAATCGGAGCGAGCGCGCGAAATTCTCTGTTTGGTGTTGCGCTACTTCCTGTTTGGTGTGTAGGAGGGCTGGGTGTTCCTACGTTCGCGTGTTATAGCGCATTATTTCTTACTTGGTATTGCGCGAAGTTTGAGTATTTCTCTCCTCGCAAGTGACGCGCTCCTTTACGGGGGTCTTATGAACGTTAATATTCCAAGGCCTCAGTATGGCGCTATTTATTGCTCGTAGAGAAATACATCAAACCTTCTGGATATCTAAAACTTTTGCGTGGTTTTTATCACCGAGATTCTCGATTTTTCTTCTTCATTCGATGAATCACCATCAAAGATGCTGAGGTTCATCTCATTCAGTGCGAAAAATCTCGAATCTCTACTGTGCTTGCTGTAATTTATGCAATCTCGTAGTGTGTTTATACGCAAGATATGAGATAATAGAAGCCTTGGTGTAAACGTGCGATTGCGCATAATGTGGCGCAATACGTGCGTTTATCTGTATGTTGCGAGGTTCTTATGGTAGATTCTGTTCCTTCTGCAAATATGTCTGGCAGTATTCCAGTTTTTGGCGCAAGCGCTTACGACGCTACTAACGAAGAAGTTCCGGCGGTTTCTATTCGCGGATTTGTTAAGACTTTTGGCAAAAAAGTTGCTGTAGATAATCTTTCTTTAGACATTCCAGCAGGCTCTTTCTACGGATTGGTAGGTCCGAACGGTGCTGGCAAAACTACTACGATTAAAATGCTTACGGGCTTGCTTATGCCAGATGCTGGCTCGGCTTCGATTTTTGGCAACGACGTTTGGAGTGATGTAAATAGTGCTAAGCGCGCAATCGGTTTAATGCCTCAAGCAGACGAGATTTTTAAGACGATTACTGGACTTCAGCTTTTAACTTACGCTGGCATGCTTCGCGATATGAGCCGTGCTGAATCCGTAAAGCGTGCAAACGACTTGCTTTCTGCTTTCGACTTAACAGAAGCTGCAAATACTATTGTTTCTGACTATTCAACTGGTATGACGAAGAAGATTTGCCTTGCAACAGCTATGATTCACAGCCCGCGCGTGCTTGTGCTCGATGAGCCTTTTGAGGCAGTTGACCCTGTTTCTAGCGCAAATTTGAAGGATATTCTTGCCGAGTATGTTTCTACTGGCGGAACGGTGATTATTTCTTCGCACGTTATGGAATTGGTTGAAAAAATGTGCTCGCACGTGGCGATTATTAACGAAGGTCATGTTGCAGCTTCTGGCACTCTTGAAGAAGTTGCTCAGGGCAAAGATCTTGAAGATCGCTTTATGGAGCTTGTTGGCGGACGTCACGCGGCTGCGCGCATCGACTGGCTTAACGGTGGTAAGTCTGACAACGCTCCTGCATCTTCCACCGATCTCAACGCTTAAAAAAGGAGAGCCGTAATGTCTATGATTTTCACAATGGTTCGCCTTCGCTGGGCGCTTACTTTTTCTGTTATGCGAAAGTCGATTTGGCAAAAAATCGGCTTTGGTATAGTCATTGTTTTTGGACTTGCGATTATATGCGCTCTTGGTTTTGCTGGTTTTCAAGCGGGAAAGTATCTTGATCCAGGAATGCTTGCAGATACTAAAAATTGGCAGGAATTCCAAGTTGTTCCAATAATGATTGCGTCGATTGCATCAATTTTTACGCTGTTTATAAACCTGTTTATGCTCGGCAGCGACACAACACTAAAATCGCGCAGTTTTGCGCTTTATGGCATTCCTCACGTAAAGCAGCAAGCTGGCATGCTTCTTGGCTCTCTTTTTGGAGCGTTTTCAATAAGCTGTACAATCGCGCTTGCTTTGTGGTCTTTAGCGTACAGAAACTTTGGAATTTTACCAGTTTTAGTAAGCGTAATTGCAGCTCCGCTTTATGTTGCAACAATCGTGTCTTTAAGCAAAATGCTTATTGAGCTTTTGGATACTATTTTAATAAACAAGCGTTCAAGAAACATTTTTTACTTTGTTATTTTCGTAGCGTACATGCTTTTTGTTGCGTCAATGAACAGGCATAGCAGTACGCCAAATGGAATTGTGTTTGGCTCAAGTTTCTGCGCTGTATCTGCTTTTACACCATTAAGTGCTGCTATGGCTTTGCCTCTTGACGCCATTAATGGCAATTGGCTTGCGCTTGTTATTCGCTTCTTTATTTGCGTTGTAACGATTGCTGTTTGCTTTGCAATTTCCGTGTTTTGCGCAAAATTAGAGCCGAAGCTACTTCGCGGCGAGCAAAAAACAGTTGTTAAAACTAAGGGAATCGGCTTGTTTGCAGCAGTTCCAGACAACATAGTTGGTGCGATTATTGCGCGAATTGTTAGCGTTATGAGAAGAGATATGCGTCAACTATTTTTGCTTCTTACGCCGCTTTTTATTCTGATAGTTGCAGGAGGAACTAGTTTTAATGCTAAAGGATTTGGTTCTATAGCACAGGACATAGGCGTTTCTAGCTGGCTTATGTATGCTGCTTTGCTTATGGGCATGGTTGTTGGGAACAATATTGCATACGATGGCACAGCTTTTACTATGCACGCGATTATTGGAGTAAAAGGTTTGCACGATCGTTTAGCGCACGCAATAGTTTGGTCCGTGATTTGCGCTGTGTACTTTGCAATTCTTGGAATAGGGGTTTACGTTTTCCTTTTCTTTGTAGCAAATATTCATCAAAATATGAATGCAGTTATGTTCCAAACTCTTTCTCCAATCGGAGTAGCTTTTGCGACCATAGGCATAGGCTTAATTTCTTCGTGCATTGCAATGTACCCTGTGCCGTCAATCGAAAAGCCATTTTCTAGGCCGCAAGGTTCTGCAGGCGCTAGATCCTTTGCTCCAATAGGTTTTTCGCTTCTTTCTGCAGTATGCATGATTCCTTCGGCTGCGGCTGTGATTGTGTTTTTGCTTCTTGCGCCGCAACTGCTGTGGATTGCATTCATTCTGTTTGTAGTAAACGGATTTGTTGTGTTGGTTGTTGGCGTAATTCTTGGTGGCAAAGTAATGGATAAGCGCATGATTCGCATTGTAGAAAACTTGCGCAGATTCGCCTCGATTACTGCTTGAGTATTAATGCGCACGCCTCTATAAAAAAACTATATTATGCACACAAACTTACTCTCGGCATATGCAAGTGTATAGTTTGTATAGTTGTAAAGAATTGCAATTAACTTAAGTACATACACATACAACTTAAGTACATACACATAGGCGGCGTGCGCATGCAAGACGATGAAGACCTTAAGAATCTAGATAACATAGTCGAGATTCCAGAAGATGCTTTCACGTCGAAAGAGGCTAGGGAAAAAGCTGGTTTTAAGTCCAGTTTGCAAACAATATCGCAAAAAGTACCCTCGCCAACAGTATCGCAAAAAAAGCAAGCCGAAACATTGGATGAATCGCCAGCAACCGAACTTAGTGTAGAAAACCACACCAATGGCTCTATGTCAACAAACCGTTTTCTAGTCTGCTTAATATCGGTAATTGGCGTAATTTCTTTAATGGGTGGCTATATTCTGTTTGATTGCCAAGATCTTTTGCAAAATCGTTTTATTAATCAGTTTGAAATTGCTGCGCGTGATCATAAGACTTTTCAAAAGTTAACTAGCCCAAGACCTAAGAGATTAGCTAAATATGCTAGCTTGCTTAAGCAGGTGGATAAGAATAAGCCTGTTGACAAGTCATCTGCGGAAAAGATTTTGCAGGAATTTTTTGAATATCAAGGTCTTGGTCCTAATGCTTCAGCTGTTATTGCTGATGCAAACGGAAAGATTATAGCTGGTAAAAATGAAAATCTTGCTTTGCAGCCTGCGTCTACTATGAAAACGCTTACGGCTCTAGCTGCCTCGCATGTTCTAGACATGGGCTCGACTCTTTCTACAACAGTTTACGCAAACTATGTTGGAAGCTCTAGAAATGCTGATTCTGCTGTATCTGGCGTGAAAAATGGTTTTGCTAGGCTCGTTCTTCATGGCGGCGGCGATATGCTGATGGGTGCTGCAACCAATGATCCAAATCATGTAAATGGTAGAGCTGGTCTTGAAACTCTTGCTAGCAATACTGTGAATTCGCTTAAAAAACAAGGTGTAAAAGTTGTTGAGCTTGCTGTTGATGATTCCTTGTTTGGAGAGAAACGCTATCCTGATTTGATTCATGAAAATGATGAAGAAGGACGTTTTTATGCGCCAACATCGTCTTTAGCTGTTGATGAAGGCAGAGATCGTAATTTTGCAGCATGGGTGGCTGCTGGTAATGATGCTGATGACCCAGATGATTATCCACTTTTAGATCGGCATCCAGCTGTAAGTACGGGATTAATTTTTGCGAATCTACTCAAAAAATTTGGTATTGATGTGAGAACTTGGAGCACTGATTCTGCAAAAATTGGCAAAACTTCCAAGATTGATGGATTATCATCCATATATGTTAGCTCTAGAAAACCGATGATTTCCTCTGATTTTAAGCAAATAGCCCGCGTTTCTTCTGCTCCACTTAACGAAATTATGGCATATATGCTAAGGCATTCGGACAATTCTATTGCGGAAGAATTTGGTCGTCTTACTGCGCTCGCTATGCGTAAAAGTAATTCTCCAGAAGGTGCCACAGATGCTGTACGCGACGTTTTGCGCGATTTAGGCGTTGATATAAACGGATTGCACATGTCTGATTGTTCTGGGCTTTCGCCTAAGTCCGCTGTTCGTGCTGTGACTCTTGTGCAAGTTCAGGCTCAGAATCTTAAAATCGGTAAAGGTGCTGCAGCAGCAGAAGGCTTAGCTTTACCTGGTGTATGGTGCACTTCGGCACGCCATCGTTTGTCAGATCCTTCGGCAGCTGGCTTACTGCGTGTTAAAACTGGTTTTCTGGGTGATGTGTCATCTATGGTTGGCAATGTTTCTAGAAGATCTGGTGGAGCTCTAACTTTTGCTGTTGTTGTGAATCCGCCTGGAGACATTGGATACACTTTTACAGGCGTGAATAAGATGATGGCTGAGCTAACTAATCTTTAGTGCGCGCCAACCTGCCTTCAGCTTAGAGCGTAGCGCGATTCTCCTATTTGTTGTTGCGCGAGGTTTGCGTATTTCTCTCCTCGCAAGTGACGCGCACTTTTACGGATAGTTTATGAACGTTAATATTCTAAGGTTTTAGGTTTGAGTATGGCGCTATTTATTGCTCGTAGAGAAATACATCAAACCTTCTGAATATCTAGGACTTTTGCGTGGTTTTCATCGCCGAGATTCTCGATTTTTCTTGCTCTCTCGGCGAGTCACCACCTTCGGCGCTGAGGCTCGCCTCTTTCGCTGCGAAAAATCTCGAATCTCCACCTAACTTGGCGTAACCACGCTCGAACGATTTTCCGCATTTTGTACCATATTTGACCGAAATCACGTATAAATGCGCACTCTGACCTGCCTTCAAGCTCAGTCAAAGCGCGCGCAAATAGTTATAGTCTGTGATTTTCTGCTTGCCGCATATCCGCCAGGAAGAGCTACAGGTTTTTGACCGTGCCAGTTTGTAATTAGCTCGTCGATTGATTCTATATGATTTGACGAAAAACGTATTCCAGCGGCGGTTAGAGCGCGGGCGATTATTCTGCGTCTTATCGAAGTGTGTTGTTTTGTTAAAGGTGATATTGCTATTTTTACTTCGTGTGCGCAAGAATCATAATTTTGCTTTAAAATCGTCTCTTTTTCTATTACGTCAACCTGAGAATTAATGTAATCTAAATCGTCTTGTGCAAATTTGGCACCTTTGGCAAGTAGTAAAGTCATGTCTGTAGCAAAAAACCGTGAAATATAAGGCATTAGAGTATGTCTTATTCTTGAGCGAAGAGGGTATGACTTTGGTAGTTCAACATCGCTTGGTGTTAAATCGCCGTTTGTTGGATCATCCCACCACTCAATGCCCAAATCTTTGCAAATATTGGTTGTTTCAAGCCTTCTAAGGTTAATTAGCGGTCTAGCAAAACGTATTCCACTTCGAACCGTAATATTTTTCATTCCAGCTACAGCCTCAAGACCTGCAGAGTCTCGTAAACCTATAATCACTGTTTCTGCTTGGTCGTCAGCCGTGTGCGCTAAAAGAACTGCGGATGCACCCAAATCCTTAGCCGCGTCAATAATAGCAGCGTATCTAGCGTCTCTTGCTGCAGATTCTTCTCCTTTTTCGCCATCTTTAACTTGCACGGATTCAACGAATATAAGTGATTTGTCTACTCCTAAACTTGCAACAGTATTAGCAGCGTCTTGTGCAACTTTTGCGGATCCTTCTTGCATGTTGTGGTTCACTATAATCGCTGCACATCGAATACCTCTGCTTGCGCACACTTTGACTGCCAGTGCTGTTAATGCTAGCGAATCGCGTCCTCCAGAGCATGCTACCAGCACGATTGGTGCGTTTGGTAAAGCCAAATGTTGCCCGTGCTGCAAGAATTGTGGATCTTGCACTTCTAGCCCAAGATTATCGAAGCAGCGTTTTACTTCGCCAATTCCTTTACGCCAACTAGGTGAGTAAACCATGCTTATAGTCTAAATCATAATGCGTAAGTTGTAACACGTCCGTCATTCGTTTATGCAATCATAGTTAGCATGCAGATTGCTGATATAAGAGATGATATTGATTACGAATTGATCAGTCACGAAGAACTTATGAAGCGTATTCGTGAGGTTGCGGCTCAAGTTAGTAAAGACTACGAGAACCGCGATATTTTGCTTGTTGCAGCGCTTAAGGGTGCTGTTAACACGCTTGCTGTTTTCTCGCAGGAGCTTAGTCTTAATGCTCCTATGGATTTCATGAGTCTTTCCAGTTATGGCAGTGGCACTAAAAGCAGCGGTCAGATTACGGTTCGTGAGGACTTGACTACTGATGTTCGCGGACGAAACGTGCTTATTGTTGAAGATATTGTTGATTCTGGCAAGACTTTGGATTGGCTCGTTAAAGAGCTTAATAGCAGAGGCGCTGCGAGTGTGAAGGTGTTTGCGCTTCTAACTAAACCTGCTCGTCGCGAAGTTGAAGTTGATATTACTTACGTTGGATTCGAGATTCCAGATGCTTTTGTAGTTGGTTTTGGAATGGATTACGACGAAAAGTATAGGAATCTTGATTCTATCGCGGTTCTTAAGCCATCTGTGTATGAATCTTAAGTATTCTTTATTGATTTTGAGTAGTAATCTTAAGAAACTTTGGTTAGTCTTAAAAAATCTTGATTAATTTTAGGTAATCTTGAATAATTAAGTACTGATAATAGAAACCAAATAGTAGGATTTAATCCTAGTTTTAAGCATATTTCTATGTAAGGAGCCTTCAGAAGGATCCTGAAAGGAGCCTGATTATATGGGCGCTTCTCCAATGTCGCCTCGCGGACCTATGGGTGGACCTATGAAAAGTCCTTTGGGAGGTAACGGGAATAATCCGTTCCTTCCGCCTAATTTTGGAAAAAATCCAGATAGGAATAGTGGGAATAATAAGAACAATAAAAACAAGAACGGCAATAAGAATCAGAATGGTAATGATTCGCAGAATGATAATAATCCTGATTCTCGTCGTAAGTTCTTTAAATCTCCTTGGACTTGGATTGTTCTTCTTGTGATATTGTCTGTAGCAGGATTCCAGATGTTTGTGCATAACGGTACACAGACAATTGATACGCAAGATGGCTTGGAGTTGCTTCATAAGCGTAGTGCAAATTATGTAGAGGTTATTGACAACAAACAGCTTGTAAAGCTTACGCTTGACAAGAAGTATGTTAAGTTCGATAAGCGCGATAAGCAGAAGCACGATTATGGAAAAGACGTGCAATTCTACTATACGATTGCTCAGAGTAAGACTGTTGTTCAGGATATCGAAAAAGCTAAGCCAGTTAATGGTTGGACTGTTAGCATGCAGTCTTCTAGCATAATTTCTTATCTGATCACATCTATGCTGCCGATTTTGATTCTGCTTGGGCTTGTTTGGTTCATGTTTGGCAGAATGGCAAGCGCTGGCGGCGGAATGCTTGGAATGGGTGGCGGCCGTGGTCGTGGAAAGCTTTTGGAAGGTCAAACACCTAAGACTAAGTTTGCGGATGTTGCAGGTGAACAGTCTGCTGTAGAAGAAGTTGAGGAAATTAAGGAATTCCTTAAGGATCCTTCTCGCTACAAGGCTTTAGGAGCGCGTATTCCGCGCGGTGTGCTGCTTTATGGCCCTCCAGGAACTGGTAAGACTCTTCTTGCGCGTGCTATTGCAGGCGAAGCTGGTGTGCCGTTCTATGCTATGGCTGGTTCGGACTTTGTTGAGATGTTTGTTGGTCTTGGTGCTTCTCGCGTGCGCGAGCTATTCGATGAGGCTAAGAAGAACGCTCCAGCAATCATCTTTATTGATGAGATTGATGCCGTTGGACGCCGCCGCGGTAGCGGTATGACTGGCGGTCACGATGAGCGTGAGCAAACGCTTAATCAGCTGCTTGTGGAGATGGACGGCTTCGATAACGACACTAATTTGATTATTATCGCTGCTACGAACCGCCCAGATGTGCTTGATTCTGCGCTTTTGCGACCAGGACGATTTGATCGTCAGGTTGCTGTGGAAGCCCCAGATTTGGAAGGTCGCGAGGCGATTCTTAGGGTTCACGCTAAAGGCAAGCCTTTTGTGCCAGACGTAGATCTTCATATGGTTGCTGTTCGAACTCCTGGTTTTACTGGCGCGGATTTGGCTAATGTGCTTAATGAGGCGGCTTTGCTTTGCGCTCGTTCTGGCGCTCAGCTTATTGACAATCGCGCTATTGACGAGGCGATTGATCGCGTTCAGGCTGGCCCTAGAAAGAAGTCTAAGGGCATGGCTTTGGATGAGTTGCGCAACACGGCTTATCACGAAGGTGGTCACGCGCTTGTTGCTGCTGCCTTGCATCACACGGATCCTGTTACTAAGGTTACGATTTTGCCTCGCGGACGCGCTCTTGGATACACGGCGGTTATGCCAACTAGTGATCGCTATTCTCAGTCGCGGAATCAGTTGCTTGATCAAATGGCGTATGCTATGGGTGGCCGTACTGCGGAAGAGGTTGTGTTCCACGATCCAACTACTGGCGCTTCTAACGATATTGAAAAAGCTACAGCAATCGCTCGTAAGATGGTTGTTGAATATGGTTTCTCCTCTAAGCTTGGTGCCGTAAAGTGGATGGACGCTGATCAGGATTCTTCTGGTTCTTTGGATTCTTTGCAATCGCGTAAGTTCTCTAATAAAACTGCCGAAGTGATTGATGAAGAAGTTCACAAGTTGATTGAAACGGCTCACACTGAGGCGTGGGAGATTATTAATAATAATCGTGATGTTTTGGATGAGTTGGTTCGTCAGCTTCTTGTTAAGGAAACGCTTAACGAGAAAGAGCTTGAGCAAATCTTCTCTAAGATTCGTAAGGCTCCAGAGCGCGATTTGTGGCTTTCTAATTCGGATCGTCCAGATTCGCCTCTTCCTCCTGTAGAGATTCCAGAAAGCTTGAAGCGAAATATTGGTGTTATTAAGGATGATGCCTCTGAGGGTAATTCTTCTAAAGATAATGCTGAGGATAATACTGAGGATAAGTCGCCAGCTGATTCTACAGATGAAGATAAAAGTCTAAAATAATAATTTAATTTAAATAATAATTTAATTTAACAATTTTACGCGCGGTGTTTAGCGATTATGCAAAGCATCGCGCGTATAATATTTTTGGGAGGCGATTATGGACACAATTAAGTTAAGTGGTATTAAACCGAGTGATACTGATGCTTTTATTGGCTTATATACTCGCCTTAGTGTTGACGCTGTTTTGAGTTTAGATTTGAGGGCAGCGGTTGCTGGCGACTCTACCCAAACGGTTGATATTGCCCAGATTTCTAAAAGACTTAGCCGCGTTTTGGACTCGTGTGTTCAAGATGATGATATTGCTAAGAATTCTTCGATTTGTTTGGAGCTTACGGCTGGAAGGCTACTGGATTCAGCTATGAAATCTTGGCTTGTTAAACAGGCAGAGATTACTGTTAATGTGCAGTTTAAAGCTGATTTTAACGATGCTTCTTATGATTTACCTAATGCAGATGGCGTGTCTATTACGATTCGTAGGGTTGCAGACGATGTGGAAACATCGCAGATTTTTGGATTGGCGAATCCTACGGACGCGTCGCTTTTTGCGGCTGAGCAGAAGGAAAAATTACAAGATGAGACTTCGAAAGATGAGTCGAGAGATAAGTCTAAAGATAAGTCGCAAGCAACCAGCGATTCTAATTCTTCTTTAGATTCTGTCTATAGCCAATCTGGCTATAATCCAATTATCACAACTGCAGTAGTGTCAATGCAGGGAGAAAAATCAGAGTCAACAAAATTCGCCATGCTAGATGTAATCACGAGTTTGGAGCAATCGAAAGAACCTATTTCAACTCAATTAGACGGCGTTTCGGCGCTATATCAGGTAAGCTCTGATAAAGGCGAAGAATATTCCGCAATAATAGTGGTATCTAGTACAATGGTAGAAGATGATTTAGCGCTTAAGATCAAAGAAATGCAGATTTCTCAAGAACAAAATTTGCGATTGAGAATTTTAGGCACGAGGCAATACGGATCTGATAGTTCAAACACAAAGACTATGGATTCAGATAGGCTTGATTCACCGCTAAATGCTGCACAATTGGAGCCATGGATGCAAATTGAGCCAGATGCTTCAATTGACGGAGAACCACTTGCGTACAAACTTGCGTTTGCTCCAGATGCGGCGCGAGTCGGTATTTATTCAGAACGTTGGATTATGGGAGAGTGTTGATGAAAGCTTACCGCACGCCTTGGTGGTACTTTGTACTCGGGGTGCTATTTGGATTTGTATTCGGCGCATTCCTGGTGTCTATTACGGAATCAAGCGCAATATCGCTTTCTGGTGCGCCGTGGGTTGTTCTTGCGTTTATGACAATTGGTGGAATAGTTACCTTTATTCTTACTTGGCAGACGCATCAGTATGCTACTGCAAAGCCAGAGGAGCATAAGCATTTAAATATGCAGCTTGCTGTTGCAGCTCTTATGCTTGCAAAAGCGCTTGGAATGGCTGGAGCGATTCTAACTGGCTGGTATGCTGGGCAACTATTCATGTGTTGGCCGCATGCAAATATTCCGCTCTATTCCAACATTATTCGTGAATGCATTATAGCTGGAATAGTATGTCTTGTAGACATGATTATTGGTATTGTGGGTGAGTGGATGTGCCAACTTCCTCCAGAAGATGGTGCGGATGCATCAAGTGGTACTTCCGACAGGGCACAGTCAGCTGCTGCGATTTAAAATTATTTAAAATATAAAAATTTAAAAATAAGTATAAAACCGAAATACAAAACATAAACACAAACCTAAAATTTAAAAATCTGCTGTAATAATTTAATTTTAATTCAATTTAAATTCAATTTTTAAGGATGGTATATTACTTTGGCTGAATTTATTTACCAAATGATTAAGGCACGCAAGTCTTACGGGGATCGCGTGATTCTAGACGACGTTACCTTAAGCTTCCTACCAGGCGCAAAGATTGGCGTTGTAGGGCCTAACGGCATGGGTAAATCAACGTTGCTGAAGATTATGGCTGGTTTGGAGAATGTATCAAACGGCGAGGCTTCGATTACGCCAGGTTATACCGTTGGAATTTTGCAGCAGGAGCCACCTCTAGATGAAACGAAGACGGTTGGCGAAAACATTAAGATGGCGTTTGGTGAGATTGCGCAAAAAGTAGCGCGTTTTAACCAAATCGGCGAAGAGATGGCAAATCCAGATGCTGACTTTGATGCGTTGATGGAAGAAATGGGTAAGTTGCAAACAGAGATTGATGCTGCAAATGGTTGGGATTTGGATTCTCAGCTTGAGCAGGCGATGGATGCTTTGCAATGCCCAGATCCAGATTCGCCTGTTTCTGTGTGCTCTGGTGGAGAAAGGCGTCGAGTGGCGCTGTGTAAGCTTCTTCTTGAAGCCCCAGATTTGCTGCTGCTGGACGAGCCTACAAACCATTTGGATGCTGAGTCTATTCTTTGGTTGGAACAGTTCTTACATAAGTATGAGGGTGCTGTTATTGCAGTTACGCACGATCGCTACTTTATGGATAACGTAGCAGAGTGGATCTGCGAGGTGGATCGCGGTCAGCTTTACCCATACAAGGGCAATTACACCACTTACTTGGAAACCAAGGCTAAGCGTATGGAAATCCAGGGCGCTAAGGATGCCAAGCTTGCTAAGCGCTTAAAGAATGAGTTGGACTGGGTGCGTAGTTCGCCGAAGGCTCGTCAGGCTAAGAATAAGGCTCGTTTGGAGCGTTACGACCAAATGGAGCAAGAGGCACGCAATTCCAAGAAGCTTGATTTTTCGGAGATTCAAATTCCTGCAGGTCCGCGTTTGGGTTCGCAAGTTTTGGAAGCGAAGCATATTCACAAGGCTTTTGGAGATCGCGTGTTAATCGACGACTTGTCGTTTACGTTGCCTCGTAACGGTATCGTTGGCGTGATTGGTCCAAACGGTGTTGGTAAGTCTACGCTTTTCAAGACGATTGTGGGCTTGGAGCCACTTTCTGGCGGCGAGCTTACAGTTGGAGACACTGTGAAGATTTCTTACGTAGATCAGAATCGCGCAGGTCTGGATCCTAATAAGAACTTGTGGGAAGCTGTTTCAGGCGGACTTGATTTTATTGAAGTTGCAGGCGTTGAAATCCCTACTCGCGCATATGTTGCAAGCTTTGGTTTTAAGGGGTCGGATCAGCAAAAGCTTACGGGCGTGCTTTCTGGCGGCGAGCGTAATCGCTTGAATTTGGCTTTAACTCTTAAGCAGGGCGGCAACTTGCTGCTGCTTGATGAGCCTACTAACGATTTGGATGTTGAGACGCTTGAAAGCTTAGAGAACGCTTTGCTTGACTTCCCAGGCTGCGCTGTAGTGGTGAGCCACGATCGTTGGTTCCTTGACCGCGTTGCCACGCATATTCTTGCGTGGGAAGGCGACGATGAGAATCCTGCAAAATGGTACTGGTTCGAAGGTAACTTCCAAGCTTACGAAGAAAATAAGATCGCACGCCTTGGTGAAGAAGCTGCTCGTCCTCATCGCTTGCATCGTAAGCTTACTCGCTAAATCGCGTATAACTCGTGCTATCAGAGTAAAACTGAATTAAAATCACGTATTGAGCTAAAAAGGAGAACAAATGCCGATACTTGATAAAAATGATTCTTCTAAAGTCCAAGAGTATGAGGAATTCATAAAACATTCGCCTTACGGAAACGCTATGCAAGATATGCGTTGGGCAGATGTGAAAAGCAACTGGATTAGTGAATACGTTTATCTAGAAGAAAACGGTAAGATCACGGCAGCAATGTCTGTTCTCGGCATAAAAGCTGTTGATGATAAAATGTTCCTCTATGCTCCTCATGGACCAGTAAGTGATTTTTATGATATAGAAACCACTAAGAAGCTGATTGAAGAAGCTAAGCCTCTTATTGAAAAGTACAATGCATTTTTGCTGCGAATGGATCCTTGCGTTAAAAACGATCAAGATCTTGTTAAGAAGTATAGAGAGCAAGGTTTTACTTTTAGGAGTGATGGGGAAAAACTTCACTCTTTCTCAAATCCTCGATATGAGATGATGCTAGATCTTGAGGGTAAGTCTACGGATGATCTTCTTGCTGGGTTTAGTGCGATGACAAGAAGGCACATAAGGGCTTCTTTAAAAGCTGGCGTTACATCTAGGTGGAGTCGTTCTCAGGAAGATATTGACAAGTTCTATGAGCTTACTGAGATTATGGCAAAAAGACACGGTATTACATACAGACCTAAAGAGTATTTTGAGAGATTGCTTGCAGCTTATCCAGAAATGAGAATTTATAGCACGGACTATGAGGGTGAGACTATTGCGTGCATGATTGGTTTGCCTTATAACGGTGAATTATGGTACATGTATGGTGCTACTGCGACCATGCAGGGCAAGGTGAGCCCAGGGTATTTGTCTATATGGGATTTGATTCAGTGGGCGCATGAGCTTGGAATGAAGTACTTTAACATGGGCGGTGTGTTCTCACTTGATGTTAGCGATGGTCTTTATTTCTTTAAGTATGGTTTCTGCAAGGCTACTGATCCGTTTATTTGGATTGGTGAGCTTGATGTTGTTGCAGATGAGGATGCATACAGCAAGTTTGTTAATAGGTAATCGCCAGAAAATTTGCTATTGCTAGAGTGCTGTAGTGCGCGAGCTATATTGAATCTGGTGCAAAGTGCGTCATATGTCGTTCGCGCGCTACAGCGCGAGCTTGCGTCTTCGCCTGTTTTTGTTTCTTTTATCCCGCGTTTGTTTCTTTTATCCCGTGTTTGTTTCTTTTTGCCCGAGTTTGTTCCCAAAATCGCCAAATACGTAAACAAACGTGGGCAAGTGTTCCCGCATTTGTTTACCAAATGGGTCAAAAAGGGAACAAACGCGAGAAAGTGTTCTTGCTTTTGTTTACCAAAACACTAAATACGTAAACAAACGCGGGGAAATCGTTCGCGCGTTACAGCGCGTTCATGTATTCGCCGCACGTAAAGTCCAGTGGACTTTACGTGCGGGCCAAATCACGCTTTGAAGGAGCTTGAAATGCGTTATGCAATTTCAAGCTCAGTCAAAGCGCCTCTCGCGCTACGCTTTAAGCGCGAAGTCGTAGATTCGCCTGTTTTTGTTTCTTTTATCCCGTGTTTGTTTCCAAAATCGCCAAATACGTAAACAAACGCGGGCAAGTGTTCCTGCTTTTGTTTACCAAATGGGTCAAAAAGGGAACAAACGCGGGAATTTAATTGGGTGCGATTGTCTTGTAGCGTGGCATTTGATGTGGCGCCGGTGTGGTATTCGGTTTGCTGTGATGTTTGTGCGGTGCCAGTTTGATGTTGATGTGGTGTCGGCGTGTTGCGTGTGTGGGTTGTGAGGA